>CAZRQD010000021.1:16520-27255 GCA_964602365.1 uncultured Acutalibacter sp.
GCAAGCTAAAGCGTACAATTAAATCAGAGAGAGGAGCTTAACTATGTGGAACGGGTTTAAAACGGACGAATACGAGGGAATGATAGCCGAGACTGTCGGGATAACCGGCCACGGCGGGAAAAAGATCCACGCGTACTATTCACACCCCATAGGTGTTGATTCCTTCCCGGGGATACTGTTAATCCACCATATGCCCGGCTGGGATGAGTTTACCAGGGAGACGGCCAGGCGCTTCACTGCGCACGGCTATGGGGTCATCTCCCCGAACCTCTACGAGGACTTTGGCCACGGGACCCCGCGCGAGATAACCGAAAAGGCCATGGAGGCCGGCGGTGTTGCCGATAAGGACGTGATGGAGGACTGCCGCGGCGCCGTAAGTTTTCTGCGCAACCAGATAAATTTAAACGGCAAGGTCGGCGTAATAGGGATGTGTTCCGGCGGGAGGCATACCTTCCTTGCCGCCTGCACGCTGAAGGACATAGACGCCGCGGTGGACTGCTGGGGAGGCGGCGTGGTCTGCGGGGAGGACCAGCTTACTGAGAAGCGTCCCGTGCAGCCGCTGGACCTGGCAGAGAACCTCAACTGCCCGCTGCTGGGGATCTTCGGCAATGACGACAGAAACCCCAACCCCCACGACGTGGACGTGCTTGAAAAGCGGCTTAAAGAGCTTGGGAAGGACTATGAATTTTACCGGTATGACGGCGCGGGCCATGGCTTCTGGTACTACCATACGCCGATGTACCGGCAGGAGCAGGCCATGGATTCCTTAGAGAAGGTCCTAAGCTTCTTCGGAAAGAATTTGAAATGAGCGAGATTGAAGAAGGGCTCCGCGAAAAGGAGCCCTTTGTCCTGATGGTGAAGCCCGTGGGGTCGCGGTGCAATATGCGCTGCAGGTACTGTTATTATCTGGACAAGGGGAAGTTCTCCTCCCACGAGAGGCAGAGCAGGATGAGCCTGGATCTTCTGGAGCGGGTCATAAGAGAGGCCATTTCCGCAAGCCCCGGTGACGTCGTCTCCTTTGTCTGGCACGGGGGAGAGCCCGCCCTGGCGGGGATGGAGTTTTACAAGAAGGTCGTGGAGTATGAGAGAAAATACCTCCCCAAGGGCTGGTCCGCCTGGAACAACCTGCAGACAAACGGCCTTTTGCTGAACCCGAAGTTCTGCGAGTTTTTGGCGGAAAACAGTTTTGACGTGGGCATAAGCATAGACGGAAGTGAACCCGTCCACGACAGAAACCGCAGGGATTTGGGCGGAAACCCCACATATATGAGGGTAATGGCCGCGGTAAAGAACCTAAAGGCCGCCGGGATAGAGCCCGACCTGCTCTGCACGGTAAACAGCGGGACGGTTGCGGACGCGGAGGGAGTATTTCACGCACTGCTTGAGCTTGACTGTGGCTGGGCGCAGTTTATCCCGATAGTTGTGAGGACGCCCCAGGGGACGTTTTCCGCGGAATCCGTCACGCCGGAGGATTACGGGGACTTCCTTATAGAGATCTTCGACCTGTGGAGAAAAGAGGGGCTTGGGAGGATGGACGTCCAGCTCTTTTCAGAGATGACAAGGGTTATCCTAGGCGGGGAGCCAGCCCTCTGCACAATGGCGAAAACCTGCGGGAGGGCCTTAGTGGCGGAGGAGGACGGGAGCATATACTCCTGCGACCACTTCGTGGATGACGAACACAGGCTTGGGAATTTACTTGGCGGAAAACTTCTGGATTTTCTGCAGTCCCCCCGTCAGCGGGATTTTGGAAGAAGCAAGAGCGAGAGCTTACCGGAAACGTGCAAAACGTGCGAATACCTTCAGTTCTGCGGGGGCGGGTGCCTAAAGGACAGGTTCGGCGAGGGAGGAAGATATTACCTCTGCCCGGGACTTAAAAAGTTTTTTGCGCACGCCGTGCCAATCTTAAAAGAGATGATAGCAAATGAAAAAAGCCGCTAAAACTAACGGCTTTTTTTAATGTCTCCCCTTCGGCTTTTTAATGTCTCCCCTCCGGTTTGTTTGGATTTTTAATGTCTCCACTTCGGTTAGATGAAATTTTAAGTGATGCGAAGCTGTTGACAGAGCTTAGCTAACGTTCTTTTAATGTCTCCACTTCGGTTAGATGAAATTTTAAGTGATGCGTAGTTGTTGATAGAGCTTAACTAACGTCTTCTACTCTCCGGCGTATGCGAACCAACCATCGTGTGGGAACATTAAAAGTACCAGGTGGAGAAGAAGCGGAGGGACTCGGTATAGGAGCGACTGACGGGCAAACCCGAGAGGACCGGGTAGAATACGATGAAGGAGATGAGAATCAGCGCGGTGAATACCCAGAGGACGACGGTGGAGACAGGTATCGAGAGGGTTCCGGCGTTCAGCGTGCGGGAGCCCGGCTTGCTCTTGATAAAGAGGTCTGCCGCGCCCGTAAGGGATATGACGAGGAACGGCACTGCGGTAAAGTAGTGGTAGATGAAGGTCAGCCTTGGCACCAGCACCCAGGGGAGAAATACCGAGAGATACCCGCAGAGGGCGACGGCTGCATACGGGGACCTGCGCTTGACCCAGGCGTATACGGCGTAGATTACGGCAGCCAGCCCGCTCCACCACAGCAGTGGGCTGCCGAAGGAGGAGATAGTGCTGTACTTGGGGCTGATGAGGTCCACAGCGGAGGAGTTGCTGAAGAACCAGATTGGCCTGACATCGAACGGCCACTCGTACCACGGGGAGGCGAAGTAGTGGGTCGCCTGCAGACCCGAGTGGTAGTTATACATATGCAGCTGGTACCGCCAGAAGTTCCCGAAGACGTTCGCACGGTTATGCGGGAGTGTGGTGACCGGCAGGAACGCGCAGAAATATATGCCAAACGGGATGGCTATGAAGAAGAGGCAGCACCAGAGGCAGACCTTGAGCATGCGGTTTAGGAAGATTTTGCGGTCCCTCTTGTCCCGGGTTCTCTTCCTGTAGGCCAGGAAGAATTTGCCGAAGAACAGGACAGCCAGACCCAGCGCGCCGTAAGCCGCCGTCCACTTGGCGGCTATGCCCAGCCCCGTGAAGATCCCGCAAATAAGAAGCGGGGGTAGGAGCTTTCTAAGCGGGGTAGTCTCCACGTCCTTTCTCAGGAAGACGACCATGGCGTCATACATCAAGAGGAGGAAGAAGACTGCATAGGTGTCGATGGTGGCAATCCTGGTCTGCGTGAAATGCATGAAATCGAAGGCGAACCATACGGTCCCGAAGGCGGCTAGGGAGGTCTTTCCGAAGATCTGCTTTAGCAGGTGGTAGAGGACGGGGAGCATCAGCACGCCGAAGAGCGTCCCCATAAACCTCCAACCGAAGGGGTTCATGCCGAAGATGAGAATCCCCAGGGCTATGATGTATTTGCCCAAGGGCGGGTGGGTATTCTCATATGGCTCTAGGCCCAGGATATGCTCGTAGGCGGTTCGCGCGTGGTAGATCTCGTCAAAATAGCTGGAGGTCATATAGGATTTGTAGAGGGGAACAGTCTCCTGCTCATCCACGAGGTTCTCCCCGCCGGCACCCGCGGTTACAGAGGAAAACTCGTGGCTGAAGGCCGGCCTCAGCCCGACCTCTCCAAGGACGCTAATGCCGTCAAGCGCCGTTAGGCGGACATATTTTCCGGAGGTCCCCAGGCTGTGCTGCCCCCAGGAGTAGACGTAGTCGGTGTCGCCGCTGTCGGCGTTTTGGGAGAGAATCCCCGCGTCTGTGAAGTTTACGCCGTCGTCGCTCACCTCCACCTGGAAATTTGCGCCTGTCCTCGCGGCATAGTGGTTATCGTCCGGCGCCAGGGCGGGAAGATAGTATACGACATCGACGGGTTCATCGGCCTCTAGCACGACGCTATCGCCCTCGGCGGGGACCCAGTTTGTCTGCGGCATAGAGCGCTCTCCCAGCGCCCAGAAGGCTATGATACCGTAGAGGGCGGTAATGGCCAGCACGGCAAAGGTGTCGGTCTTTTTCCAGCGCGGCAGTTCGTCCCATTTTGGGGAGAGCCTTATGGTTTTACTGTCCTTCCCAAGGGCGTCTGAAATATTCGGACCCTCCCCGGAAGAGCCGGGCTTTCGCTTAAACGTCAGCGGCTCTGTGGAGAGCTCCTCCACGCCCTTCTTCCCCAGGCAGAGGACGGCAACGCCCGAAATGCCGTAGAGCAGCGCGAGGGTCTGCAGTACTGCGAGAATCCTACTGGGGGCAGAGTTTGGGTCGTAGGCATTGCCCACGGTGTTAAAGATGTGCAGGACATAGGAGACGTTTAGGTAGTTTCCGGCTGTGACAGCGGCGTAGTACCGGGGGAGGTTTCTGTCCGGCAGGAAGATGAAGAGGACTAGGAAGAAGAGGAAGGCGGGGTAGATATAGCGCTCGTGCATCTTCACGGCCATAAGATACATAATCCCCATTAGGATTATCGGGGCTGAGAATACCGACTCTCTATACCGGCTTTTCAGGACTATCCACCCGCAGAGAGCCGTGGCCAATACAGCCGGCACGTAGGTAAGCAGGGTCTCCAAAAATCCTCCGGGGAGGATCTCCCAGTTTAAGCCCAGGACGGTCCAGATATTATATGCGTTTACAGAGTAGTAGGCGTACTCGTCCAGCGTGGAGCCGTAGAGGGTCAAAAGCCAGGAGAAGTCGAAGTTCACGGTAAACGGCGCCGCGATAAGCAGGGCGGTAAGCAGGGAGAGGCCCATGCAAAGTACCAGCTTGATATATTTGCGCTCTCTTATAGCAAAGAATATATAAAGCGGCGCGAAGACGAGCATCTGCGGTTTAGAGATCAGGGATATCCCGTAGAGAATTGAGGCGGGGATATAGTTCCCGCGGTAGAGCAGGTACACGGACGCGAAGAGCAGGAGCGTGCAGATGGAATCCACCTGTCCCCACTGGGCAGAGTCCAGCAGCACCACCGGGCAGAAGAGATATGCCGAGGTGACGAAGATGGAGAGCATCTCTCCGATTTTCTTCCTACCCAGAAGCAGCAGCCCCAGCCCAATGAAGAGGTCCGCAAATATCGCGGGCAGCTTTATCATCAGCGTGAAGATCTGCGACTGCACCGGTATCCCCAAAAGGGTGCGAAGTTTTTCCAAAAGCCAGAGGATGTAGAGGTACCCCGGGGGATAGTCGAGGAAGAGCCCGTCCCGCTGGTACAGGCCCGAGAAGCCAGAGCCGGCTATCTCCATGCCCCAGGCCTTGAAGTCGTCGATATCCACCGAGAAGCCCTCCGTGAAATATCCCAGATACAGCCTTAACAGGAACGCCAGCAGGAAGACAGCCGCCGCCACGAATGGGAAATTGCCGACAGAGCTGTCCTTGGGTTTTCGCAAGAAAGCGAAGACTACAGCGGCGACGAAGACCGCCGTCAAAATTATCTCAAATACCATAGGGAGCCTCCTGATTTTGAAAAACTTGAGAAAAATCTCCCCCGCCGGTTGACACCGGGCGAAAATTTTAGTAACCTATAGGCGGGGTATATTTCCAAAGCTGGGCTAAGTTTACGCCTTTGCGCCCCAAATGTCAATCATTTATAGCGAAAGGAAAATTGAAGATGGAGAAGTTTCAGCTTTTTCACGAGAATCCCTCGGTCCTGCACGTGGGCTGCGAGCCGGAGAGAAGTTATTATATCCCCTACGCCACACGCAAGGAGGCTGATAAGGGGGAGTCCAGCAGGGTCTACTACTTAAGCGGCCCCACATGGAGGTTTAAGTATTACGAGTCCTTCTCCGATATCTTCAAGGAGGGGGAGGGACTGGACTGCGAAGAGGAAGGGATGAATTTTATAACCGTCCCCTCCTGCTGGCAGATGGAGGGCTATGACAACCACCAGTACACGAACGTCCGCTACCCCATACCCGTGGACCCGCCCTATGTCCCCGCGAAAAATCCCTGCGGCTATTACATAAGGGAATTCGAGGCCAGGGAGGAGGACTTAGACAGCCGCTGGTTTTTGAATTTCGAGGGGGTCGATTCCTGCTTCTACCTTTGGGTGAACGATGAGTTTGTGGGCTATTCCCAGGTCTCGCACTGCACAAGCGAGTTCGAGGTGACGAACTATCTTAGAGAGGGCGGCAATGAGATCCAGGTCATCGTCCTAAAGTGGTGCGACGGGACCTATCTGGAGGACCAGGACAAGCTGAGGATGAGCGGGATCTTCAGGGACGTATATCTCATAAGAAGGCCCAAGAGCTTTCTTAGGGACTACTTCGTGAGGCAGGAGTTTAGCGAGGACTTCTCCCGCTGTGATATCACCGTGGACCTCTCCATAGAGGGAAACGCCAGGGTCTCTGGTACGCTGATGACCCCAACCGGCAGGAAGCTGCAGAAGGTTGACGAAAGGGACGGAAAGCTCACCTTCCAGGTAATCTCCCCGGACCTCTGGAATGCCGAGTCTCCCTCCATCTACACCCTCCTCCTAGAGAGCGGGGACGAGTGGATACCGCAGAGGATAGGACTTAGGAAGGTGGAGATTAAGGACGGCGTCGTGCTTCTAAACGGCATGGCGATAAAATTCAGGGGGGTGAACCGCCACGAGACGAACCCCGACATGGGCTTTGCCATAAGCAGGGAAATGGCGTTTCTGGACCTGGTCATAATGAAGAGGTCGAATATCAACGCCATCCGCACAAGCCACTATCCCGACGCCCCGTGGTTCCCGGAGATGTGCGCCGATCTGGGCTTTTATATGATAGACGAGGCCGACGTGGAGAGCCACGGCATGGGCGTAAAATACGGCAGCTACGAGAGCTATTTCGACAGCTTCCCCGATGCCGCCGACGACCCGCAGTTTAAGGACGCCATCATGGACCGCGTCCGCAGGCTTGTGATGCGCGACAAGAACTCCCCCGCGGTCCTCATCTGGTCTCTTGGAAACGAGAGCGGCTTTGGCGAGAACTTCGAGGAGGCGGGGCGCTGGGTTAAGTCCTATGACCCCTCAAGGCTCCTGCACTACGAGAGCTTCCTCAACTACCACAAGGACCGCACGCCAGACTTCTCCATGATAGATCTCTACAGCCGCATGTACGCCCCTCTATCGGACATCGAGGCCTATTTTAACGGCGGAGAGCTTGACGAGAATCTCCACGGGGAGCGCAAGCCCTATCTTCTCTGCGAGTATATCCACGCCATGGGCAACGGCCCGGGGGATGCCGAGGACTACCAGGAGCTCATAGAGAAATACCCCGGCTTCTGCGGCGGCTTTGTCTGGGAGTTCTGCGACCACGCCGTCTACGGCGGCACCACCCCGGATAACAGGCCGATCTACCGCTACGGCGGGGATTTCGGCGAGACGTTGCACGACGGGAACTTCTGCATGGACGGGCTGGTATACCCCTCCCGCGAGGAGCATACCGGGCTTAAGGAGTACAAAAACGTCATCCGTCCCCTCAGAATCAGGCAGAGCGCCGAGGACCCCAGCGTCTTCATCCTCCACAACTATATGGATTTCACCGACATCGACATAAATTTCTTCGCCGATTACGCTATAACCCAGGACGGCACTGTCATCATGGAGGACGAGCTTGACTTGCCGAACCTTCCCCCGCACGGCGAGGGCGAGGTGGAGATCCCCGACATTCCAAACGAGGGAACCGTCACCCTGCAGGTCTGGTACTATACCGAGGACCCGACGGACGAGGTTACCGGCGAGAGGTGCGTCGGTTTTGACGAGCTGGTCATCCATGAAGAGCCCTACTTCATCGACGCCCCCAGGACCGGGGAGGTCAGCATAGAGGAAAAGGACGGAACCTACCTCATCTCCTCCATAGATTTCCTCTACGAGTTCGACAAGACGACCGGCCTCTTCTCCAAGATGAACTGGCATAACCACACGCTCATCACAAGGCCGGTGGAGTGGAACGTCTACCGTGCGCCTACGGATAACGACAGATATATAGACTATAGGTGGAAGGCCGTGGGATACGACAGGGCAAAGGTCAGGGTCTATTCCTGCAAGGCGCAGCCCGGCGCCGGCGGGGAGGCTGTAATCAGCGCAAAGCTTGGGCTTGCCGCGGACGGCGTGGCGCGCTTCCTCTCGGTCTCAGCCGTCTTAAGCATATATTCAGACGGCAGGGTGGACGTAAGCCTTGATTGCGAGAGGGACCCCAAATTCCCGTATCTCCCGCGCTTTGGCATACGGGCCTTCACGCCTAAGGATTTTGACAAGACAGAATATTTCGCCTACGGCCCCGGGGAGGCCTATATAGACAAGCACCGCTCCGCCATGCTTGGGATCTACGAGCAGGACGTCGCGGACATGTTCGAGAACTACCTCAAGCCTCAGGAGAACTCCTCTCATTTCGGCGCGAGATATATAAAGCTGCTCTCACCCTCCTGCGTCCTCACCGTGGCCGGGGAGACGCCGTTCTCCTTTAACGTCTCAGAGTATACCCGGGAGGAGCTTGCGGAGAAGAAGCACGCCCACGAGATTCAGAAATGCGGGGAGACAGTCCTCTCTGTGGATTATAAGATGAGCGGCGTCGGCAGCAACTCCTGCGGACCAGAGCTTCTCCCCAAATACCGGCTGGAGGAGGAGAGCTTCAACTTCTCCTTCTCCATCCTGCCCTCAGACCGTTAGAATACTTAAACGCCTCAGAGGTGAATTTGTAGGAAAATGCGGGTTTTCACAAGGGACCGTAATTTTTACAGGGACTTGATAGCTCTCGCCGTACCAATCTCTCTGCAGAATCTTATCACGTTCGCCGTCAACTTTGCCGATAACCTGATGATAGGCTCTCTCGGCGACAACGCCGTCTCCGGCGTATACGTCGGGAACCAGATGCAGACGGTCCTGCAGATGTTCGTCTCCGGCATAGAGGGGGCCATCCTCATCCTTGCCGCGCAGTACTGGGGAAAGAAGGATACGGCCAGCATCCGCAAGGTGGTCTCTGTCGGCGTGAAGTTCGCCTTCGCCGTGGGGATCTTGACCACCCTCGCCGCCGTCAGCTTCCCCGCACAGCTTATAAGGGTCTTCTCCAAGGACCCCGGCGTGATAGAGGAGGGCGCCGCCTATCTGCAGATCGTGGGATTTACCTACCTATTCTTCTGCATTTCCCAGGTGATGATAGCCTCCATGAGGAGTGTGGAGACGGCCAGGATAGGTCTCTATATCTCGCTTATGACGCTTGTTACCAACGTCGCGCTAAACTATGTCCTGATCTTTGGCAAGCTGGGTTTCCCCGCTATGGGGGTCCGCGGCGCCGCGGTGGCCACGCTCGTCTCCCGCTTTCTGGAGACGCTCGCAAGCTCTGTCTACGTCTTTTTCATAGACAGGAAGCTCCGCTTCGGGTTTAAGGACCTCCTTTCTACAGACAGGGATATTCTCAAGGACTTCGTCCGCTACGGCCTCCCGATAATCGGTGGGCAGGTGGTCTGGTCCGTGAATATGCTTGCCAATACCAAGATTCTTGGCGCCTATTCCTCCGGGGTGATAGCCGCCACCAGCGTCACGGGAATGCTCCACAACCTCATCTATGTCTGGATGAACGGCCTCTCCTCCGCCGTCGGGGTGATAACCGGCAAGACTGTCGGCGCCGGGAGATATGAGGAGATGAAGGAATACGCCCGCACGGTCCAGGTGATCTTCCTGTTTGTGGGCCTCCTCTCCGGCGCGGCGGTCTTCCTCTGCCGCGACTGGTTCATAGGCCTCTACAACATAAGCCCTGAGGCTCAGGCGTATTCCAGGCAGTTCATAAACGTCATCTCGGTCACGATAATCGGCACCTGCTACCAGGCGGCATGCCTGTTCGGGCTGGTCAAATCAGGCGGGGACATATCCTTTGTCTTCAAAAACGATACCATCTTCGTCTTTCTGGTGGTCATCCCCTCTGCGCTAATAGCGCAGTACCTTGGGGCGGCGCCGTGGGTGGTTTTCGCCGCGCTGAAATGCGACCAGATATTAAAATGCTTCGTCGCCTTCTTCAAGATAAACAGCTTCAACTGGATGAAAAATCTCACCAGGGACACCGCCGCGGCGGAAAAGGAGGAAATATGAGAATAATAGAGACAAAGACTTACGAGGAGATGAGCCGCCTTGCGGCCGGGATAATCGGCGCCCAGGTGCTGCTAAAGCCCAAATGCGTCCTTGGCCTCGCCACGGGGAGTTCCCCGATAGGCGCGTATGATATCCTCAGCGAGAACTGCCAAAACGGCCTGCTGGATTTCTCCTCCGTCAAGACCGTCAATTTGGATGAGTACTGCGGCCTTACCCCGGACCACCCGCAAAGCTACCGCTATTTTATGGACACCCACCTCTTTGACAGGATAAATATCAAAAAGGAAAACACCTGCCTGCCCCACGGCGACGCTGAGGATTTGGACGCAGAGTGCGCCCGCTATGAGGAGCTTGTGGATTCTCTGGGCGGCGTGGACCTACAGCTTCTCGGCCTAGGGCATAACGGGCATATCGGCTTTAACGAGCCCGAGGCCTATTTCCCAAGATACGTCCACCCCGTAGAGCTCTCAGAGAGCACAAGGAGGGCGAACTCCCGCCTCTTTAACAGCATAGACGAGGTCCCCACCCACGCCATCACCATGGGCGTCGGCACGATCCTCAAGGCAGAGAAGATCCTGCTGATAGCCGGTGCGGACAAGCGGGATATAATCAAAAAGGCCCTCTACGGGAACATCACGCCCGCGGTCCCCGCCTCCGCCCTCCAGCTGCACAGGGACGTCACGGTCATCGTCGTCGCGGGGTAACCCCCTGCCATGCCCTCAAGCCCCCGGGCTTCGGGGGCTCTTTTTCTCCCCGCCG
>CAZRQD010000022.1:0-11534 GCA_964602365.1 uncultured Acutalibacter sp.
CGACGGGACTGTTCGTGAACCTGTTAAAATTCGCGAATTGGTTCACATAGTCCCAGACAGCTTTGTCGTTTGTATGGAAGATATGGGCCCCATACTTATGAACGTTTATCCCCTCAATCAGCTCAGTATAGACGTTTCCTCCCAGATGAGGCCGCTTATCCACTACCAGCGCAGATTTGCCCGCACGATGGGTGAGATTTGCGAATGTCGCGCCGTACAGGCCTGAGCCGACAATAAGAAAATCATATTTTGGCAACTTTATTTACCTCCTCGTACAATTAAGATTCAGAAAAAATTATTGGCGTCCTCTTTCTAGCTTTTAAACATATAAAAATCAGTTGGTTGGTCAACACATACTATCCCTAAAGATTGCTAGAATCTACTTCGTATTCCGCGATCGTCTCGCGCAGTTCAAAATATAGTTGAATTGCCTTATTAACATCTGAGACTGTAGCAAAATACGACCCACCATACCGACTTGCGACTCTCATTCTGTGATGGCGTCATCCATATTCTTTAATTCTTCCGGAACCAAGAAATCTGTTTTCTCCTCTACCCACGTGATCAAAAAAGCGATGTTGTGAGTTTTATAGCCTCTCGTCTCTTCATCGACTTGAGCCAACAGAATATCAGCATTGGCCCTTTCCAGAAGCGTAAACAGTCACTCCCTTTGTATCAATCACGCTTTTTATTTTTCCCTTTAATCTCTCATAGATTAGGATATCGCAATTCGCATTGCAGGTCTTGCAGAGGTCAACATGGAGATTATGCAAATTCAAGCCCTTTTCTTTCAGCTCAATGTCTGCACAGACGTCAATATCGCTTTCGTCCGTACAATGATCCGTGACAGCGCTGCCAAATATGATCAGCCTTTTTACAAAAGGATATTTTTGCGCGACGGCAATCATCTGATTCACGGAATCAAGCTTTCGGTGATTCACCTTTGAAACATCGATCATTTCTTTCAATTCTAATCCCTCCCCCCTTAATTACTGCTTTTGACGATGGTCCACAGCATACTTACATACTTGTCAATGTTTTCAAATATATTATAAAACGCGTAATGTGGATTGTCAACCTTTTGGCGGGACACAGTCCAAACTGGTTTTCCGTAGATAATGAAAAAAAGGATTGTTACAGAGTTGATTTTATGTTATACTCATGCGGGTTTCCAAGCTGGTATAGCTATCTATAAATGTAAATAAAGGAGAACTTTTCTATGCCAAAGCATTTCAGCGTAACACCGTCTGTACTCCGCGCCTTTGGGCTCAATTCTGAGAGGATTGAATATATGGAGGGCGGACATATCAACGACAGCTATAAGGTAACGGCGAAAGAGGGAAATTTTGTCCTGCAGAGAATAAATCGTTTTGTTTTTCCCTCCCCGGAGAATGTCATGGAGAATTTCGTCTCTGTCACAAGCTTTCTTAGGGAAAAAATATTAAAACAGGGCGGCAACCCGCAGAGGGAGACGCTGACGTTGAGAAAGACAATAACGGGGAAAGATTTCTTTCTGGATACTGACGGGGAATACTGGAGGTGTATGCTCTTTATTGACGGCGCTTCCTCCCATGAGGTGGCAAGCGGGACAAAAATGTTAAAAGAGGCGGGACGCGCCTTCGGCAGCTTTCAGAGAATGCTCTCCGACTACCCAGCGGAAAGTTTGAATGAGATAATTGCGGATTTTCACAATACTCCCGTCCGCTTTTCCCAGCTGAAAAACGCTAAGGAAAAGGACGTCGCCGGCCGCCTGGATTTTGCAAAAGACGAAGTTGCCTTTGCTTTTGAGAGAGAAGGAATTTGCGGTAATCTTATGAATCTTCTGAACAATGGAGAGCTTCCTCTTAGGGTTACCCACAACGATACGAAGATGAGCAATGTCCTCATTGATGACATTACAGGTGAGGCAGTGTGCGTGATCGACCTAGATACAGTTATGCCTGGCCTCACCGCTTTTGATTTTGGAGACTCTATCCGGGCGGGAGCGACAACCGCCGCGGAGGATGAGAGGGACCTCTCCATAGTCCATTTTGATCTGGATAGATTTGAAGCGTTTACAGAGGGCTTCCTTGCATCTGCAGGTCCTTCTTTGACAGGGAAAGAGCTAAAAACCCTTCCGGATGGAGCTATACTTATGACTTATGAGGTTGGGATACGTTTCTTGGCGGACTATTTGAACGGGGATGTTTATTTCAGATGTGAAAGGGAAAATCAAAACTTAGACCGCGCCAGGAACCAGTTTAAGCTGGTATATGAGATGGAGCAAAAACGCGCACAGATGGATGATATCGTCAAAAGGCTCAGCAAATAGACTGATATCAAAAAGCACCAAAAAGAGGGACTTCTTGCGAGGCCCCTCTGATATTTTGCTTGCTATTAGATAACGATAAAATCATGCCGGTGCCTTGCTTTTCTGTCTTTTGCTTAGGAAGAGTATAACGGCGGCTATCAAAAGCAGTGTGATAGGAGTGGCGACCATAGCGATTGGACTCTCTGTAAAATAGCCAATGACGCCGGCTATTAGATACCCGACGGCGCAAACAGCGGCACAGGTCATGGCATAGGGCAGCTGCGTCGTCACGTGGTTTACGTGGTTGGAATGCGCCCCGGCGGAGGCCATGATGGTCGTGTCAGAAATGGGGGAGCAGTGGTCGCCGCAGACGGCGCCTGCCAGACAAGCGGCTATGGCTATTACCAGCATCTCGTAGGAATTCGCAAAGACATTGCAGACTATCGGGATGAGGATGGAGAAGGTCCCCCAGCTTGTGCCGGTAGAGAAGGCAAGGAAAACAGCGACGATGAAGATAATGCAAGGCAGGAAGATCTCCACCGCGTCGGCGGAGGCGTCCACTAAATCACGGATATAGACGTCGGCGCCAAGCAGGCTTGTCATGCCGGAGAGGTTCCACGCCATGATTAGGATTATCATTGGCGCGCACATGGAGCGGAACCCCGCTGCAAAACACTCCATGAACTCGCTTAAAGAGATGATTTCCCTAGACATATAGAGGAAGAAAGTAAAGACTATCGCGACAAGACTTCCAAGCACAAGTCCCACTGCAGAGTTAGAGTTCGCAAAAGCGTCTATAAAGCCCACTCCGTCAAAGAACCCGCCGGTGTAAACAATGCCGAATATGCATGCGATGATTAAAACGACCACGGGTAGAACAAGATCTATAACCTTGCCCTTAGAGCTGGGGACCTCGTTGTCGGCATCCTGATAAGGTCTGTCGGGAGTTGTGAAGAGATCTCCCTTCTGCGCGTTGTCCTCATGGACTTTCATCGGGCCATAGTCTAGTTTCATAGTCACCATGAAGATCATCATAGCTATTGTCCCCAGGGCATAGAGGTTATAGGGGATGGTCCTTATGAACATTGAAAAGCCGTTAATACCGGAATCTGGAGGAACAGAGTAGGTTACGGCGGCGGCCCAGCTTGAGATTGGCGCTATTATGCAGACCGGGGCAGCCGTAGCATCGATAATATAGGCAAGCTTTGCCCTCGACACCTCATGACGGTCGGTAATAGGCCTCATGACAGAACCCACAGTCATACAGTTGAAACCGTCGTCCACAAAGATCATCACTCCAAGGAGAATAGTCGCCAGCTGTGCGCCAACCCTGGATTTGATGTGCTTTGATGCCCAGCGCCCAAACGCGGCTGAACCTCCAGCCTTGTTCATGAGCGCGACCATAGTCCCAAGCAGCACCACGAATACAAGGATGCATGCGTTTTGCATGGTGGCGATGTTCGTGACCAAGCCGCCCTCCTCGTGAAAGAGAATAGTGTTTGCTGCAAGTTCCAGGTTCCCGCCGGCATATAGCAGCCCGCCTGCGAGAATCCCCAAGAACAGGGAGAAATAGACCTCCTTTGTGATGAGTGCCAAGGTTATGGCTATCACCGGAGGAGCGAGAGCCCAGATGGACCGGTAGACCGGGGGTTTGTACCCCTCTGCGGCTTCTCCCGGGGTAAAGAAGGTCACGCCTATCAACACGGCGATCCCAACCAGTGCCAGCAGGAGAAAAACACGGCGGAGGTTTGTTTTGATGTGCATTCTTCAGAATCCCTCCCAGTTTGTTTTATTCGCAAAGATTATAGTCCCTATCATCCGCCGCGTCAAGGATTTTTCTTTAGTCCAGACTAACTTTTTCTATGTTAGCGTTAATAGAAATATATTAATATCATAGATAATTACCTGTCATTTACAGTTTAGTTTTTTAAAGCGAAGATAATCCTCTAAAATTATAACTGCTGAGACGGCGTCCAATACAGATTTTCGTTTCTTACCCCTGGTGTTTGTCTCGTTTAGGTATTTGGACGCGGTTATAGTGGTTCCGCGCTCATCCTGGAGTCTTACAGGAAGGTGAGAAGTGCGCTCTAAAATTTTCGAAAACTCCCTGGCGTTTTTCGCACTCTCTCCCTCAGTCCCATCCATGTTTTTGGGGAGCCCAAGAACTATCTCCTCAGCATCTCTCTCTAGAGCTATCTCTGAAATCTGACGGGCGAGACTTTCAGAATCCGCCTCCTGTATGACGCAAACCGGGCTTGCTAGGGTTTCGTTTCTGTCACAAACGGCTATTCCTGTTCTCTTAAGTCCCAGGTCCACAGAGAGGATTATCATTCCCCGCTCTCCTCTTTTGACTTAAACGCCGGTCTCAAATCCTCGGGCAGGTGGCTTAAGTCGTCTAGGAGAGAGAAGCGCCAGACACCGTCCTCATCCTCCAGAATGGTTACGCCGGTATTTCCAAAATATTTGTGGCGGCGAAGCCCGGTTATATCCCCGCACTCCACCCTTGCGTAGAGGTTCATCAGCACGCCGCCGTGGGTTGCGCAGGCCACGGTACCTCCTAGGTTATCCTCTATGATTTTTTTTACTACCCTCCCGGCTCTCTCATAGACGTCTGACATTTTTTCTCCTTTTGGAAACTCGCAGAGATCCATCTCATTGTCCCAATGGGATATAAGTTCCGGATACAGCCTCTTCGCCTCATCAAACGGCATATCCTCAAGCTCACCGCCGTCCATCTCTATCAGGTCGGGGAGAATTTCTATCTCCTTGGGATGAAATCTGCAGATAGCCTGCGCAGTCTCATACGCGCGCATGAGCGGGCTTGAATATATCCTGTCAAACACGGTATTCCTAAACCGTAGGGAGAGCAGCTCCAGCTGTCTTCTGCCGGTTTCCGATACGGGGGAGTCAAATCTCCCGTGAAATAATCCGACGCCGTTTCCCTCAGACTGGCAGTGCCGCACGAGATATACCTTAGTCACCATGGTCTTATCCCTCCTGTAAGTTCTCCTACGCTCTTTATTCCGCTTTCGTCCATAAATTTTTCCAGTCCCTCAGCAATTTTGCGGGGGGCATATGGGTCTGTGAAGAGTACCGTACCGATTTGTACCGCGGATGCCCCGCAGAGAATCATCTCGACAGCATCCTGCCAGGTGGAGATACCGCCCAAACCGACTATGGGAATTTTCACCTTTTGATATACCTGCCAGACCATTCTCAGAGCTACGGGAAGGACCGCAGCCCCGGAGAGCCCGCCTGTGTTATTGTGGAGTATTGGTCTTCTGGTTCTTATGTCCACCCGCATTCCCGTTATGGTATTGATGAGAGAGACGGCGTCTGCGCCGCCGTACTCCGCCGCGAGTGCTGTTTCTGAAATATCCGTGACGTTTGGGGAGAGTTTTACCATCAGCGGCTTTTCGCATACCTTCCTTACAGCGCTTGTTATGGAATGAACGCTCTTTGGGTCCACACCGAACTGAACCCCACCCTCCTTCACGTTAGGGCAGGAGATATTGAGCTCTATCATGTCTACCGAGGTATGGTTTAGCCTCTGCACAGTCTCGCAGTAATTATCCACAGTACTGCCAGCGATATTGGCAATTATTCTGGTCCCCTGCTTTAAAAGCCATGGAAGCTCTCTCTCTATAAAGACATCGACCCCCGGATTCTCAAGACCAACAGAGTTTAGCATGCCGCAGGGGGTTTCCGTAACCCTTGGGGGAGGGTTCCCCGCCCTGGGTTTTAAGGTGGTTCCTTTTGTACAAACCCCTCCGAAATCTGAGAGCGGCATAAGCTGCGCATACTCTCTTCCAAACCCGAAGGTCCCCGAAGCCGCTATTACAGGATTTTTTAGTTTTACACCCGCAAGCTGCTGAGATAGATCTGCCATATTCTCCTCCTAAAAAATCACTTCAGCCGCATCAAATACAGGACCGTCCCTGCAGACATGGGCATAGCTCTCATCAGAACTCTTTTTTACGGCACATCCAAGACATGCGCCGATACCGCAGGCCATTCGCTCTTCCAAAGAGACGTAGCAGGGGACTCCTCTTTTCATTCCCAATTCCTTTGCAGCTCTAAGCATGGGCAGGGGACCGCAGGCGAAAATCGCAGTGTATTCCTCTTCTTTTGCAGCTTCTGTCACAAGGCCGCGCCTGCCGTAGGAACCGTCATCTGTAAATACGACAGTTCGTGCACCGGCAGCTCTGAAGTCCTCCTCCAATATTACGGATTCTTTATTTCTAAATCCCAAACATGCGATCGCATTTTTTGCATAGACCTTTGCCGCGCCGAGAAGCGGGGGAGTGCCGATTCCACCGCCGAGAAGCAGCACTTTCCCCGGCAGGTCCAGGGGAAAGCCCTTTCCCAAGGGGGCGAGAATGTCTAGAGAGTCCCCATTTCCAAATCTTGCCAATTCTCTGGTTCCATCCCCGCGTATCTGAAAAACTATCCTTATACTTCCTGCAACACTATCGGTTTCGCAGATGGATATCGGACGCCTGAGGGCCTTTCCCGGCAGCCTTATATGGATAAACTGACCCGGTTTTGCCTGTGCAGAGACCTCTTTTGCCGAGAGCGTAAAATCGAATATATCGGCTGTAAGACGGGTCTTTCTCAAAATCTCTGCCTTATATACAGCGTATTCTCCCATAGCACCACCGCCTCAAAAACTTCCCGGGAGTTTTATCCCCGGTAAAAGGGCAGAAATCTCGTCCCTCATGCGCAACGCCTCTTTTCTCGCACAGATGGCAAAATCCTCCTCATGGGATTTTTCTCTCTGCCAAGCTGTAAGTATGGCGCGGGAGGAGTTTACAACAGCGCCAAGACCGTTTTCATCAAATGCCGCCGCAACGTCCTTGGCCCCGCCGCCCTGAGCGCCGTATCCCGGGACAAGGAAAAACGTGTGGGGGAGAGCCTCTCTGAGTTTTTTTAGCCCCTCAGGGTAGGTCGCGCCTACAACCGCGCCAACGCCCGTGTAACCGTATTTTCCCGGAAGTTCCCTTCCCCATGCCTCGCAGAAAGAACCTAGCTTTTCATATACGCTCCCGCTGCCGTCCATAAGGAGCAAATCCTGCAGTTCCCCAGAGGAAGGATTTGAGGTCTTCAGAAGGACAAAAATACCTTTGTCGTTTTCTTCGCAAGCTGAGAGCAACGGTCTTATCCCGTCTGTGCCAAGGTAGGCGTTGACTGTCAACGCGTCGGCGTCAAAGGCTGAGAAGCTCTCTGATTCCACATTTGTCTTGCCAAGATATGCCATTGCATATGCCCGCATAGTCTCGCCTATATCGTTTCGTTTGCCGTCTAAGATGACGAACATTCCCCTGTCTTTCGCGTAAGCTATGGTCTCAGTCAATGTCTTGACACCCGCCCAGCCGAAGAGCTCGTAATACGCCGACTGAGGTTTTACCGCAGGGACGATATCGCAGAGAGCGTCTATCAGCGCCTTATTAAAATTGAGTACGGCATATGCGGCACCCTCAAGATTTTTCCCAAATCTCGAATAGCTCTCCTCGCGGATAAAGGACGGGATAAAATCCAGTCTGGGGTCCAGGCCCACAACGGTGGGATTTTTTAATACCGATATTTTTTCTATCAGCCTGTCGAATGCCATTGCATAAATTCCTTTCAAGCATGAATTTCAAATACATTTTTGCCGGAAAGATAGGTCGCATGGACCCTGCCCCTCAAGCGCATATTCTTGAAGGGAGTGTTCCTGCTTTTGCCGTGCAGATTAGCAGGATTTAGGATATAGCTCTCTCCGGGGTCAAAGAGGAAAAAATCAGCGGGAGAACCGGGGGAGAGAGTTCCTGCGGGTATGCCAAGAATTTTCGCGGGGGAGGTACTCATCCTGTATATTATAGAGGAGAGATCCATTTTACCTAAAAGAGCGGTGAGCGTGGCGGAGAAGGAGGTCTCCATGCCAATAACCCCGTTGGGCGCCTTCTCAAAATCAGCTTTCTCTTCTGCGGTATGAGGGGCGTGGTCTGTGGATATACAGTCAATGGTCCCGTCCAGAAGAGCCTCTATAAGGGCCTGCCTGTCCTCATCTGACCCAAGAGGAGGGTTCATGCGAAAATCTGCGTCGCGCGTCTTTAGCGCATCATCTGTGAGGAGGAGATAGTGGGGACAGGTTTCAGCGGTAACCCTAACCCCCCTGCGCTTAGCGCTCCTGATGATTTTGACACTCTCTTTCGTGCTGACGTGGCAGATATGAATCGGCATATTGAGACTCTCGGCCGCGGCAACCTCTCTTGCCACTCCCAGATATTCCGCTGCGCTTGGAATCCCCCTCACACTAAGGGCTGCAGAGGTTTTGCCCTCGCGCATTATGCCTGCGCTAGAGAGCCCTGCCTCCTCGCAGTGGGCGCAAAGGATCATTCCAAATTTTGGCGCGGCCTCCAAGGCCTCAAGCAGGCAGGAAGCGCTCTTCACTGGCTTTCCGTCGTCAGAGACGGCGCGGGCGCCGGCGGCGCTAAGCGCAGCAAAATCTGTAAGTTCCTCCCCCATAAGTCCCTTCGTGACACATGCGGACTGATATATATGAGCATTGGCCGTTTTTACCTTCTCAAGAAAACTCTTAAGAAGTTTTGGGTCGTCCATCGGCGGGGAGGTGTTCGGCATGGCCAGGAGGCTTGTAACTCCTCCCGCGGCAGCGGCGTTTGAGGCGGTGAACGCGTCCTCTTTCTCCGTCTGTCCGGGGTCCCTCAAATGTACGTGCAGATCCACCAGACCGGGCGCGAGAAAAAGACCATTTGATTCCACAATTTTAGCGCCGAAAACGGGAAGATCTTTACCTATGGACAATACCCTCTCATCCTCGATCAGCATGTCGAAAATTCCGTCAATATCCTGAGAGGGGTCTACTATATGGAAGTTTTTGAAAACCGTTCTCATCCCTAAACCCCTAACTATATAAATGTCCGCTCCACTATCCACTTGCTTAGAGAAAGCAGTTCTCTGCCGTAAAACTGCGGAAAGAGCAGGAAATCGCTTTTCGCGGGAACACCGTACGGCTCAAGTCCCATATCCCGCGCTATTCCCATGGAACGCGCAAGATGGTAGCCGTGGGTGACTATGGCGACCTCATTATCCAATTTTTCCCGCCTCATTATCTCAAGAGAGTTTGAGATATTTTCCACTGTACTGGTCGAAGTATCCTCAAGCAGAATCCTATGGGGCTCTATTCCCAGCTTAACAAGAGAGCGCTTCATGGTCTCTGCCTCAGAGTAGGGCTCGTCATCGCCCATTCCTCCGGAGACTATGCAGACAGCGTTAGGATTTTCTGAGAGATATTCATACGCTGCGCTGAGGCGAGCTCTTAGTGCGAGACTGGGGGAACCGTCCGGGTTTACCATGCAGCCCAAGACCAATGCGGTCGCATCATTTGGAGGGGGAGAGGCCGATGCGGACGCCATCAGGCAGGAGAGGAAAATCACCCAGACTAAGCCGAGAATATAGAGGAACGTCAGAATTCTGAGGAAAACCCTTCGCAAGCCGGGCTTTTCCGCAAGGTGCGGGTAATAGCGCAGGATAAGAAAACCGAGAAGGCAGACGAAAATTCCAAAAAATGATCCAATCTCAAAACAGCCGCGAAGAAAGGGCAGGCAAAACCAGAGACATCCGGTCAAAGCCAGAAACTGCCCCAGGACCCTCAGAAATCTCCTCACTTTAGCCATAGGCACCCCTCAATTCCAAAACCGATTATATTATAATGTAATCGCGGGGAAAAATCAAGGCGCAGAAAAAGCCGGGAGCGTTCCTGCCGCCCCCGGCCTATACCGCATGGCTCTAATCCGAAAGACCGGTATTCTCTGTCAATGTTAACGTCACTGTACCGTCAGTTCCTCCATAGGCGCTTCTGTCCACTGTGAGGGTGACCACGTCGCCGGGCTTCTTATTTACCAAGAAGGAGGTCAGGGTGGAGGAGGAGACTATCTGTGTCCCGTCTATCGCGGTTATCATATCGCCGCGGGTAAGACCGGCCTCCTGCGCCTCTCTGCTTGTGACCCTTGTTATGTAGTATCCGGCAGACATCCCGTAGAAGCTCGCGGTCAGGGAGTCTATATACTGCCCGGAGAAGCCGAGGGCGGCACGGTCCTTAACATAGCCGTATTCAATTAGATCAGAGACCACCGGCTGGACAAGATTAGTTGGGATGGCAAAACCAAGGCCCTCATAACCGGTCGCCACAATTTTCGAGGAGTTTATCCCCACGACCAGCCCGTCCATATTGACCAGTGCGCCGCCTGAGTTTCCAGGATTTATCGCGGCGTCCGTCTGAATGCATTCTATGCTGTAGCCCGTGTCAGAGTTTGTCACCTGGCGGTTTAGCGCCGAGACTCTTCCGTAAGTCACACTGGAGTTTAGCTCTAGCCCCCCGGGGTTGCCTATGGCCATCACCTCATCCATGACCTGAAGGTCGGAGGAGTCGCCAAAGCTTGCCGGGGTGAGAGGATCATCGGTACTTACCTTTATTACCGCGAGGTCTGTCTGGGTATCCTCGCCGACGAGTTTTGCCTCGTAAGTCAGCCCGTCAGAAGTGACAACCTTTAGGCTGGTTGCACCGTCCACCACATGCTGGTTTGTGACTATATACCCGTCTTCAGTGAAGATGATGCCGGAGCCCTCTCCTGCGGGGGTAAGCTCACCGTTATTGTTCCCATAATCTCCATAGCCGTAGCCAAAGAAGAAGCCGCCGTAATTTTGTTGGACCTGGTAGTTCTGGACGCAGACGACTGAGGGAATAAGCTCTGTCGCGATCTCTTGAGGGGTCTTCTCCGGAATGTTGACAGTGCCGGAGGCGGGGGTATCACTTTCAGCGGGGTCCTTCTTATAGATGGTGAAAGCGGCGGTATGAGAGCTGTCAGAGTGAGATTCTATATCCACATAGCCATTTTGTATCAGCAGGACAAAAGCTCCGACACTGCCCGCAGACACGATCAGGCAGGAAAGAACTATCGCGAGAAACTTGAGGAAGGTCTTTCCTTTCTTGGATTTTTTTGGCGGATTGTAGTACGGAGGCTGCTGGGGGCCCCAGGTGTAGGCAGGCGGGGCATTGTAGGGGTAGGCGGTATAGGGCTGCTGGTTCTGGCTATTACCCTGATTTCCGTTTGGATCATAATAATTCTGACTCATGAGTAACTCTCCTTTTCTGAGATCTTTTCTTTTGACTATTCTATTTTCTACTGCCTGTGTGAAAATCATGTGAAGGTTGTTTAATATTTTCCTGAAATCGTAAAATATA
>CAZRQD010000022.1:11634-26860 GCA_964602365.1 uncultured Acutalibacter sp.
GCAAAGAAAAAAGGCGGAACCGTAGAGGTTCCGCCACATTTTAAATTCACTCTTCCAGCTGGGCAGTGTAGAGGTGGTAATACTTGCCGTGTTTTGCAAGGAGCTCCTCATGAGAACCGGATTCTGCAATACCCTTGTCGGATATATACAGTATGCGGTCAGAGTTCTTTATGGTGCTGAGGCGGTGGGCGATGATAAAAGAGGTCCTGCCCTTTAAAAGCGCCTGCAAACCCTGCTGGACCAGACGCTCGGTTTTGGCGTCTATAGAGCTTGTCGCTTCATCTAGGACCAGGATCTTTGGATCGCTTAGAAGCGTCCTCGCGAATGCCACCAGCTGTTTCTGCCCCTGCGAGAGGCGGGAGCCGCGCTCGTTTACCTGCGTAAAATACCCGTCCTCCATCTGGCTTATGAAGTCGTGGGCGTGAACAGTCTTGGCTGCCTCGATAACCTCCTCGTCTGTGGCGTCCAGGCGACCGTAGCGGATATTGTCCATAATACTGCCTGAGAAGATGAAGCTGTCCTGCAGCATTATACCCATCTGAGAGCGCAGGGAGTGGAGAGTTACCTGTGAGATGTCGTGACCGTCCAAAAGTATCCTTCCGGAATTGAGATTGTAAAATCTGGATATCAGGCTGACAATGGTGGTCTTGCCCGCGCCAGTTGGTCCTACCAGTGCGATGGACTGCCCCGGCTTTACGTCTAAGTTAAAGTTTTCAAGAATATTCACAGAGCCGTCGTAGGAGAAGGTAACGTTCTCAAATTTGACACCGCCCTTTATCAGAGGAAGTTCGTACGCATCCGGGGCGTCGTCCACGGTGACCGGTTCGTCCATCATCTCAAAAATTCTTTCGAGGTAGGCTATTGTATTTATAAAGGTATTGTAGAGGTTGGAAAGATTCAGTATGGGCTGCCAGAATCTCCACGCGTAGGAAGAGATGGCTATGATTGTTCCTATCTGCATTGAAGGTCCAAGCAGGACCAAACCGATTATGTACATCGCTCCCACCACCCACGCGGAGATATTGTCCACGGAGAACCAGATGAGGTTGCTGGTATACTGGGCTTTCATCCACGTGGAGACGCATTTTTTGTTGAGATTGTCATAAATTTGTGCGTTCTCATCCTCCCTCGTAAAGGCTTGGGTAATTTTCATGCCGTCAAGGCTCTCGTGGAGATAGGCGTTAAGGTTGGAGTTCTTGTTGGAGTTATTCTGCCACGCCCTGCGCTGCGCCGGTTTTACAAGAAAAATCATAACGAGCAGGAGAGGAACGCCGGAGATGACTACCAGGGATAGCTTGATATCGCAGGAAAACATGAAGATGGCTATCAGCACAAGATTAAAGAGTTCCAGCACGAAATTTATTATCCCGTTGCTGAGGGCGTCAGAGACGGAGTTTATATAGTTTATTACTCTCGTCAGAATCTTTCCGTGCGGCCTGTCGTCATAGAACTGAAACGGGAGTTTCTGAAGATGCGCAAAGAGGTCCTTTCTGATATCGTAGATTATCTCTTGGCCAACATCTATCATATACTTAGAGCGGGCGCGCCCAAAAAGTACAGAGACCAGTATCGCAGCTAACATTATAGCGGAGAGGAAGACAAGCTCTTTAATATCTCTGTTCGGCACGGAAACATTCAATCCGCGCTGGACAAGCATTGGTCCCAGAAGCCCCGCGGCCGCGGAGATAGCCGAAAAGATCAGGGCAAGAATCATTTTTTTCTTGTGCTTGCCGATATACTTGCCTGCCCTTAGGAGATGCTTTATATTAAACGGGGTCTCCAGCGTCTCGTCCACATCATATCTGTTCCTAGCCAAGGCTCTCGCCTCCTTCGCCGTTTACTGTATCATCGGCAATGCCGTTTTGAAGCATGAAGACCTCTCTATAGTATCCCGGACGTTTTGAGAGTTCCTCATGGGTACCTATGTCAGTGATCTCCCCGTCTCTCATCACGACTATCTTGTCGGCCCGCTTCGTTGTTGATATGCGCTGCGCCACGATTATTTTTGTGCAGGGGAAGTCTAGATGTGAGAGCTCGTTTTGGATATATTTCTCAGTTTCAAGATCCACCGCGCTTGTGGTGTCGTCTAAGATCAACACAGAGGGGCGAACCGCAAGCGCACGTGCCAGCGCTATTCTCTGTTTCTGCCCGCCGGAGAGACCGGTTCCTCTCTCTCCAATGATGGTGTCATATCCATCGGGAAGGGACTGGGCAAATTCCGCTACGTCTGCCATCTTTGCATAGCGCTTTACATCTTCCTCGGAAAGCGATGTGTCGCCGTAGGCGATGTTCCCGTCCACGGTATCAGAGAAGAGAAAGACGTCCTGTGTGGCAATGCCTATGGAGGATCGCAGATCTTTTAAGTCCAGCATTCTTATCCACTTGCCGTCTAAGAGAACTTTTCCCTCTGTGGCATCGTAAAATCGCGGGATAAGGTTGATAAGAGAGGTCTTCCCGCAGCCCGTTGGTCCCATTATGGCTACGGTCTCACCCGGCTCTATCTTTAGGTTGATATGCTTTAGGACGTCGCTGTTTCCGAGCTTTAAGCTAACGTCGTCAAATTCCACCGCTCCCTTTGCCCGTTCATTCAGATTCACCGCGTCGGGACGGGATACGATCGTAGACTTTGCATAGTAAAGCTCGATTATCTTGCTGGAACTCGCAAAAAATCTCTGCAAATCATTCAAATGCATTCCAAGCATTCGCATGGGGTTTGAGAGCGTCCAAGTAAGAGAGTTGAAGAGCGTAAAAGTTCCAATGCTTATCCTTCCGGTGATGAGGAAGATGCCGCCGACCAGAAGCACAGATATGGAGAGTGACTGCGAGAGAGTATCTATGTATGGACTGTACTTTAGCCACATCAGAGAGGATTTTCTATTTGCCTCTTTGTAGTCTCGGTTCTTCTCATCAAAACGCTCTATCTCATAATCCTCTCTAGCAAACGCCTTTACGACCCTGTTACCGGAGATATTCTCCTGCGCCTGCGTATTTAGACGGGAGAGTTTTTCCCTGACATCCGCGTAAAGAGGGTGGACCCTGTGGGAAAAATGCGCGGTGAGGGCAAGAATAATTGGCGAGACAATGAGCATGGAGAGAGCAAAAAGCCAGTCTGTGACTATAAAAACGATTGCAGTAGTGGCAAAGAGTATGATGGCGTTTAGGAGATTCCTGACAACCCACGCGACGGTATAGCGAATCATGTCCATATCTCCCGTGAGGCGGGTCATGAGGTCGCCGGTACGGTTCCTGTCGTAGAAGGTTTGATCCTGTTCCTGCATGTTCTTGTAGAGGTCGCGCCTTAGCCCATAGATGAGCCTTTGGGAACAGCTCTCATAAGTCATGACAGAGAGGTACAAAAACCCAGTACGAAAGAGTGTGAACAAAATGAGCGTAATAACCTGTTTTACAAGATGCGGCATTATGGCCTGTGCAGTCACTTCACCGTTTTGAAGCGGGCTGAAGACAGTGTCCATGATATTGGCCGTTATTACCGAATTGCCCAGATCCATTACGGACAGGAGCAGCGTGGAAAAAAGTGCGAAGATATATCTTGCGTGGTCGCCCTCCATCCGTTTCCAGACCCAGCGAAGCTGGAACATAGAGAATTTCCTCCCTTTTGCCATCTTCTGGCATTTCTGTGCGAAATTTTTAATTTCGCAAACGCCTAGATTATAAACGCCTTTTTCAAAAAAACAAGCTTTTTTCTCAAAAAAATCGTTGTCATACTGACGAATTTTTCGCAAATTATATACTTTTTTTCGGGCTAGAAGACGGCAGTTTGGAAAGATGAAAAAAGGTCCCCAGCCGAGGCCGGGGACCTGTAACCGTAGCAATCTTATAGTATGCTGACCCTAAACTCTCTTGTGAAGATCTCTCCCGGGGGAAGCATGGTCATGCGGTGTTTTGTGATGAACTCATCACCTTCATCCGTGCGGGTGGCACATCCTGTCCACGGTTCCAGGCAGACATATGGGCCGTCGTTTTGCGCAGACCAGATTCCTAGAAGCGGGAACCCGCCAAATTCCATTGCTATCCCATGGCCTGTGGCCTTATTAACTATCCGCACGAAGCGGCTGTTCAAGTCCTCGAAAACTAGGGCGTCATTGTAAAAGAGGTTGTGTTTCAAGGGAATTTCCACCTCATTTTCCAGGACAAATCCGCAGACGGAAGGATCTATGAGACCTTTGCCCATGACAATTGCGGGACAGTGCTGGGTCTCCGGTTTTTCAAATACAATGCTATAGTCCTCAAACGCCGCTTCCTCGTCTACAGGGATATTAAATCCTGGATGACCGCCTACAGAGAAAGGCAGGACCCCGTCACCGGTATTTTGCACGACAAAGGAAGTTTTATAGCCGTCTTGGGAGAGAGTATAGGTCACGGTAAGCGTAAAGGAAAACGGATACTGCTGCCATGTTGAGGGATTGTCACGAAGAGTAAGGGATATTTTACCAGGAGATTGCTCTACCTCACCAAATTCAGAATGTCTCGCGAAGCCATGCTGACCCATCTCATAAGTCTTACCGTTTATGCAGGCCTTGCCGTCTCGCAACGCCCCGACGATAGGGAAGAGTACAGGAGCGCGGCCGGTCCAATATTTTGCGTCTCCCGTCCAGATCAGCTCTCTGCCGTCCCTTCTCTTTAGGGAGATAAGCTGAGCCCCAAGGGAATCAACCGCAGCTATGAAATTTTCATTTTCTATCCTATAAAGCATGGAAACTCTCCTTTCACAAAAGGCCGCCGGAAATCCGGCGGTCTGCTATATTATTTTGCTTCCTTAGCGTGCTTTTTCTCCTGCCAGACTGCAAATATGGTTGGCGCAATGCACTGGGAGGAGAAGCAGCCTGCCACGACGCCTGCCATCATGGGTACGGCAAAGGAGACCACTGTGCTGATGCCGTAAATTCCCGCGACGATACCCACAACCAGCAGGGCCATAAAAGTTGTGAGAGAGGTGATCAGCGTCCTGCCGAAGGTCTGATTCAAGCTGAGGTTCATGACCTCGGATATGCTGACCTTGGGGCCAAGTTTCTTCCTGTTATCCCTTACGCGGTCGTAGTTCACAATCGTGCTGTTGAGAGAGTAGCCGAGAATTGTAAGCACAACCGCGATGAAGATATCGTTAATATTCATCTTGCAGACGACAAAGACGAAGAACGCGATGAGTATGTCGTGCAGGAGAGCTACTATTGCTGTCACACCTGCGGAGATGCCGCCTATCTTTTTAAACCTTAGGGCTATATAGACCAGCAGGAGGATGGCCGTAAGCGCAAAGCAAACGAGACATTTTGCAAAGAACCGGGAACCCATGACGGGGTCCACAGAGTTGGATTCCAGCAGACTGAAGTTCGCCTGTTCGAATGCGGATGATAGGGTCTCAGCCACCTCTGTCTGCTCGTCGGGAGAGAGGCTGCGGTTTCCGCCGAAGGAGAGGGTTATGTGCTGGGTACCGCTGGAGATATCCTGGTTCACGGCCACGGTGCAATCTAAACCCATCTCATCAGAGAGGACAGACTCTACTTCCTCTGCAGTGACCTCATCGCCCTCGACAGAATAGCGGATCATAGCGCCGCCGGCAAACTGGATATCGAGCTTGGGACCTATCACTATGGTGAGGATTAGCCCAATAACCAGAACCGCGCAGGATATGAGGTAGAAGACTTTCCTTTTGCCCATGAAGTCAAAACGGACCGCCTTAGCCGGGGCTTCCACTTTCTCTCCCTCTTTGGGTCCTCCGAAGAGCCACGCCTTGTGTAGACTTTTAAAACCGGCAAGACTTAGGGTCATGAGACGGGTGGCAAAAACACCCATGATGAAGTTTGCTATTATGCCAACCAAAAGCGTGAAGCCGAATGAAAAGATCGCGCCGGTAGTGGATTCACCAAATATTATGGAGAGAATATTGCTGGGACCAAAGACGCCCATAAGCATTATTGCGACAATAGCTGTGGTGATATTGCCGTCAAATATTGCCCAGAAAGAGCTTTGGAAGCCTTTTTGCAGAGCGCCGTCCAGCGTCTTGCCGTTTCTCAGTTCCTCCCTCACATGGCTGGCGGTGATGACGTTCGCATCCACGCCCATGCCTATCGAGAGTATAAGACCCGCGATACCCGGCAGGGTCATGGTGAAGGAGTTAAGGTTGGGAAAGTAGCCGGAGATGGCTGCGAAGCAGATTCCCATCTGCCCGGCGAGAGAGATAACCGACACAACGCCAGGGAGCCTGAAAAGAACTATCATCAGGACGCTTATGAGGACAAAGGCGATGATACCGGCCTTAAGCATGGCGGAGAGAGCGTTAGACCCCAAAGTAGGAGCAAGCGAGTTAAAGTTTACCGTCTCCAGAGCAAAGGGGAGGGCACCGGCTTGAATCTTTGCGGCAAGCTCCGTCGCCTCTTCTGACGTGAAATTTCCCTCAATTATAGCTTTTCCGTCTGTTATCGGGGTGTTTACGGTTGGGTAGGAGATCATCACGTCATCCATCCAGATGGATATAATATCTCCCTGCAAACGCTCTGTGGCCTCGGCAAATTTTTTAGCGGCGTCGTCGCTCATCTCTAGGCTTACGACATACTCATATGCGCCAGAGGTCTCGTCCTGCTGCATTGCAGGCGTCGCAGCCGTGATGTCCGAGCCCTCAAGGATGATATTCTCGGCAGTCACTCCGGACGGGACGGTGTAGACGGGGTCTCCGTTTTCATCGTAAGAGGTATTCTCGTATTCCATCCCCTCGCGGAAGGTGAGGAGGGCCGTTGCGGCAAGCTCGTTGATGGCGTTCTCCGGGTCAAAATCCTCCTCGTCGCTTCGCCACGGGAACCTGACGATTATTCGGTTGTTGGCGGAATCTGTATACAGCTCGTAGTCAGTGATATTTTGGGAAACCATCCTGGTCTCGATTATCTGCTTGGCAGACTCCAGCTGGCTGGCGGTAGCTTCCACACCGTCGGCGGGGGAGAACATGGCCTCTACGCCGCCGCGGATATCTATGCCCCAGCGGATATCAGACACTCCTTTGATATAGGTTACCTTAAAATCTCCGTTTTGCCCGTATACCCCAAACAGCGCCGTGAACACCAGCACCAGTATGAGGATGAGAACAACAAAAAACACGGGCTTTTTCATTCGCTTCATGATGGACCTTCCTTCCAAACGGCGCCGGAAAAGGCCGGCGCAAAGTTTTTAAAAGCTGTGTAAAACAGGGCGGGTTTGGTTCCGCCCTGCTCTCGCGTCATTCTGTGACGGGAGTTTCCTCTGGCTCTTCGCCGGCGTCTGTCGCGGGTTCGGGGATCTCACCGGAAGCAGTCTCCTCGGCGGGGACATCCGTTTCCGTTGTCTCTTCCGCAACCTCTTTTTCATCCTCCGGAGTTTTCACTGGGACAACGGGCTCCTTAGGCGCAGTGGGCTCAAGCAGACGGCCCTCGTCCTCCAGTACCTCGCGGATGGAGAGCGAGACGCGGTGGCGGTCAAAATCTATATCCGTGACCTTGACGATCACCTCGTCGCCAACCTTTACAACATCCTGTGGTTTCTCCACACGGTGGTCAGAGAGCTGAGAGATATGGATAAGTCCGTCGATCCCGGGCAGAACATTCGCAAAAGCGCCAAACGTCGTTATGCCGACAATCTTGACCTTGCAGACAGTCCCGACGGGGAATTCCCTGCCCATGCGCTCCCACGGATTGTCCTCGTCCTTGCGGTAGCCAAGGGAGATCCTTCCAGCTTCCTTGTCCACTTTCTTGATATAGACCTCGACGGTATCGCCTACGCTCAATACCTCGCTGGGGTGTTTTACCCTAGTCCAGGACAACTCTGAAATATGAATAAGCCCGTCAACGCCGCCAAGGTCTACAAAAGCGCCGAAGTTTGTGATTGACTTAACTTTTCCTGTGTAGTGCTGGCCTTCCTCCACCTGCTCCCAAAAGCGGTCTCTGGCCTCCCTGCGGTCGTCTTTTAAGACGCTGCGGATAGACCCGATGGCGCGCCTGCGGTTGCGGTTCACCTCTATGAGGCGGAAACGAACTTCCTGATCCTTAAGAGGCTCTAAGGGCTCGTCCCTCATCAGGGTTGCCTGGGACGCGGGAACAAAGATGCGCACGCCCTCTCTTACGACAACGACGCCGCCCTTCACGATCTCGGTAACCTTGCCGGTCAGGACCTCTCCGCTCTCCTTGAACTTCTCTAGGTCGTCCCAGTTCTTCATCGCATCAACGCGGCGCTTGGAGAGCATGATCGTGCCCTCTTGGTCGTTTGTCTTCATGATGAGCAGGTCGAACTCGTCGCCGATCTTCACCAAATCCTCCGGCTTGGCAGAGGGGTCGTTTGAAAGTTCGTTCAGCGGGATGACCCCGGCCTGCTTCCTGCCAACCTCAACATACACCTCTGTGGGAGAGATGCCGACAACAACGCCATGGACCTTCTCGTCTGTATTAAAACTCTTCAAGGATTCCTCCAGCATCTCCTCAAAATTCTCAGAGCCAGTGTTCTCATTCATTTTGGAAAGTACCTCCTTTATTATGCTCGCGGGTGTGGACGCCCCCGCGGTTACGCCAATGTTTGTCCCCGGCGGAAAGGCGGGGAGTTCCTCCGCGCGCTCTATGAGCACTGTAGGGCAAAACCTAGAACAGATATCGCGAAGCTTGGCCGTGTTAGAGCTCTGCCTGCCGCCTATCACCACCATATAATCGCTCTTTCTGGCGAGTTCCTCTGCCTCCTCCTGCCTCTTTGCCGTCGCAGAACATATTGTAGCAAAAAAAACTGCGTTTGTACATAGTTTTTTCAGAGTTTCGGAACAATTTTCCCACTCTTTCATGGAAAAAGTTGTCTGCGACGCCATTGTAACCGGCCTGTCCCTGAGGTCAGGCCTCTCTCCCAAAAGTTTTTCCAGCTCTCCTGCGTTTGAGATGACATGATATTCCCCGTCGCAGTCGCTCACGATTCCCTCCACTTCGGGATGGGATGCGTCCCCGCAGAGTATGAAAACCCTGCCGTCTTTTGCGGTATCCTCGGCGAGGCGGTGGAGCTTTTTCACGAAGGGGCAGGTCGCGTCTGCGACGGAAACACCCATATCACTTAGAATCTGCATATCCTCCCGCCTTGCACCGTGAGAGCGAATGACTACAGTTGAGCCGCTAGGCGCATCATGCGGATCGTCTATGGGATAGACCCCGCGCTCCTTTAAATCTCCCACTATCTGCGGGTTGTGAATTATGGGGCCGAGCGTCACGGCGCTCTTGCCCTCTTGCATGAGGTCATAAACCATATTGATGGCACGGTTCACGCCAAAGCAGAAGCCCGCTGTCTTTGCCAAGGTTATCATGCGCTTTCCTCCACTTCCTGCGGGAGTCCCAGAGATACCCGTGCTTCCCTGTGGAGCTCTGCAATGCTTGCCATGATCTTTCTGCTGGCGCGTCTTAGGGAGAGAGAGGTCTCATCCGGAATACCCAGCTCTTCCTTAGAGATAGGCTTTCCGAAGGTTATAATAGTCTTCTGAAATCTTAACGGCAGCTTCCCGCTCTGCCCAACCACGCATGCCGGAAGTATCGGAGCACCGGTTTTATAGGCGAGATATGCCGCGCCGGTCTTTGGTCTGCCCAGGGCCCCGGTTTTGCTGCGGGTCCCCTCTATGAAAATGCCCACCTGTGCGTTTTCTCTCAGCAGTTTTTCACCCGTGCTTAAGGCCTCAGCCCCGCCGCTGCCCCTGTTTACAGGGAATGCGCCAAGCCATTTTAGCACCGTCCCCGCGATGGGGTTTTTGAACAGCTCCTCCTTTGCCATATAGAAGACCTGCCGCTTTTGAGAGACGCCCAAAAAGATGGGGTCTTTTACGGAGACGTGGTTGCTGCAGAGTATTATCGGTCCCTCAGGGGGTATATTCTCCCTGCCGCGGACCTCCATCCTGTATACGGGAAAAAAGAAGAGCTTAAGAAGAAAACACGCGAAAGAGTAGAGCCAATTATTGGGTTTTCTAGATTTTATTTTCTTGGGCATTGGCCTTCACCTCTTTCTCTCCTCGCTTTTGCGCTATCAGCGAGAGCATTTTCTCAACCGACTGTTCGAATGTGTCGTATGTGGTATCGAGTAAAACGGCATCGTCTGCCTGCTTAAGGGGGGCTGTCTCCCTGTGGGAATCCTGAAAATCCCTGCGGATGATATCTTTTAGAGTTTTGGAAAAATCTCCTGGCTTTCCCTCGGATATGATCTGCAGGACCCTGCGCTGAGCCCTTACCTCCGGCGACGCGGTGAGAAATACTTTGAGCGTCGCGTTTGGCAAAACCACCGTCCCTATGTCCCGACCATCCACGAGGACGTCTGCCCTTTTGGCGATATCTCTCTGAAGTCCCAGAAGAAAAGTCCTCACCGCGGGAATCGCAGAAAACGCTGACGCCGCCTGAGAAACCTCCTCTGTGCGGATTAAAGAGGTGACGTCCCGTCCGTTTAGGAACATCTGCTGACCCTGAGGAGAATACTTCACGTCTACCACAATATTGGGAAGGGCCTCCCTAACCCCCGGCAGGTCCTCCGGGGAGATGCCGTTTTCAAGCATATAGAGCGCCAGACTGCGGTAGAGAGCGCCGGTATCCACATGGACAAATCCAAGCCTATTCGAGACCTCTTTGGCTATGCTGGATTTCCCTGCACCAGCCGGACCGTCTATTGCTACGGAGAAAAATTCCCCGGTGTCTGCCCTGTTCATGGGTATTCCTCCAAAAACATAAATTTACAAATTTTCCCCTGCCAGCCTGCCGGTGGAAAATGCTATCTGCAGATTGTAGCCGCCGGTATATGCGTCGGCGTCCATTACCTCCCCGGCAAAGAACAGGCCTGGAACGATTTTAGACTCCATCGTCCTAGGGTCGATCTCTTTTAGAGAGACCCCGCCGGACGTTATTACTGCCTCCTCTATGGGGCGAAACCCGCTTATCTCCACCGTGAAATCCTTGAGTATGTTCAGAAGCGCCCCGCGCTCCTCTCTGGTTAGAGAATTGCAGCGCTTCTCCCCGGATACCCCGCTTTTGCTTATGACCTCCGGAATCAGCCTTTTGGGCAGGAGGGCGTCAAGAGAGTTTGAGAGAATACGGTTCCGGTTTTCTGTCAAGTCCCTCAGAAGCCTGAGGTCCAGTTTTTCCCTAGAAAGGGCTGGCTTTAAATCTATATGTAACTTGAACTTTCCCGGCTCCATCGGCCTCAAATGCGCCGAGGCAGAGAGCACGACAGGTCCCGAAAGCCCAAAGTGGGTAAATAGCAGCTCTCCGAAATCCTCATATACCGGCTTCTTTTCGTTCCCTGCGGTGACCTTTACTCCGCAGTTTCTAAGCGAGAGCCCCTGCAGCCTCCCGCAAGTCCCGTCGGCTGACTCAAGCGGAACGAGGGAGGGACTCACCGGTTCTATGCTGTGGCCGAGGGCTTTGGCGAACCTGTACCCGTCCCCGGTAGAGCCCGTCGCGGGGTAGGACATTCCCCCCGTGGAGATGAGCAGAGAGCGGGAGAAAAAATCTCCGCCCATGGTGCTGACAAGAAAAAGGTTCTCTTTTTTTATGCCTAAAACTTGCGACCGCATAAATTCCACGTTCTCATGGAGGGCAAAGCCTGTCAGAGCAGAGACGATATCTCCCGCCCTATCCGAGACAGGAAAGACCCGCCTGCCGCGCTCCACCTTGAGCGGGACGCCTAAACCCTCAAAAAACTCCATGGTATCTCTAGCTGAGAAGCGGTTAAGCGCGCCCAAGAGAAACTTCCCGCCGCGGGGGATCTCACAGGACATTTCCGAGACCTCGCAGAGGTTCGTGAGGTTGCACCTGCCCTTGCCTGTAATTCCAAGCTTTCTGCCCGGCGCAGGGTTTTTATCCAAAAGCAGGATGCGCTTACCCCTTCTGCCGGCGGTACCTGCGGCCATCATTCCCGCGGGACCGGCCCCTATGACTATGCCATCGTATACCATGGCCTTCAAGATTCTTTCTCATCCACCTTCTCATATACCTCGTACTCGTCCCAGATATGCTCTATCTGCTCCAAGGTATTCGCCACAACGTCCTTCTTCCTAATGGCTACTGTCACCAGCAGGGCGTTTAAGAGACTTAACGGGCCGACAAAGGAATCTATAAAGGAGACCATATCGCTTCTCGCCAAAAGCAGGTGGTCAGCGTATTTGGCAAGAGGGGAGAGGGTGCTGTCGGTCACCGCAATGGTGGATATCTTCCTAAGGGACGCGAACTGCAAGGTCTTGCTGGCCTTCTTGGAGTACCGCGGAAAACTGATGGCTATGACCACGTCCCCCTCGCCGCCCCAGACAAGTTGCTGAAAAATACCCGCCTCGCTGGTGGCGTCTATCAGCAGAACAGAGTCAAACACAAGCCTGAGGTAATGCGCCAGGAAAGTGGCAAGGGCAAGGGAGCTCCCCGCGCCGTAAATATATATTTTCCTAGCCTTTGTAAGCGTATCCACTGCCCTGTTAAACGCCTCGTGGTCTATATTGTCCTTTGTCCGTTTTAATATATCTATGTCCTGGTCGAATACTGCGTCCAGAAGTTCCTCCGGAGCATAGTTCCCGGCAGTGCGCATAAGCCTCTGCACGCTCGTTAGCTTAGAGCGGATCATCTCCTGCATTGCCTCCTGCAGGGCGGGATAGCCGCTGTAGCCAATCTCTGTGGCAAAACGAACCACCGTCGATTCGCTTACGCCGACCTTTTCCCCCAGTTTCGCTGCCGTCATGAAGGCGACCTCATCGCTGTGCTCCTCGATATACTTGGCTATCCGCCGCTGACCCTTGGAGAAACCCTCGCTCTTCTCTCTGATCCGCTCTGAAAGCTGACTGTTCATGCTATCTCCCCCTCTATACAGGACTTGATCTTACACTCCCCGCATTGTCATCACAGAGCCCCAAAAACCATCGTCATTCTATCATATCGGGGGGTTTTTGTCAAGAAAAATCATACTAAAAAGGGCTCCGTTAAACCCAATACAGGCTTGACAAAGCGGGCATGCGGCCTTATAATGATTAGCGTAAACTAATCCTAGAAGGAGGATGTACATGAATCCTGTTCAGAAGGCAATCAAAGAGAGATGTTCCACCAGAGGCTATTCCCCCGAACCCCTTAGCGAGGAGGAGCTTAAAAACCTCATAGACGCGGGGCTTCAGGCACCTACAGCGGCAAACCGCCAAGAGCTCCATTTTACCGTGATTCCTGGAGACGCGCCGGTTCTCAAAGAGCTCTCTGAGGCGATGTCAGCAGAGATGGGCGGCAGGGGGACCGGCACGAGCTTCTACTACGACGCGCCGACGGTGATCTTCATAAGCGGGGACGAAAACAACTCCTGGAGCGCGGTTGACGCCGGCATCGCCGTGGAGAATATCGCGCTTGCGGCGGAGGGCATGGGTCTTGGCAGCGTTATTCTTGGCTGTATGAAGAGAACAATGCTGGGAGAGAAAAAGGAGCATTTTGCCAAGGCAATGCACTTCCCGGAGGGTTATCAGTACTACGTCGCGATAGCAGCGGGACATAAGACCATTTGCAAGGAACCCCATACCTACGATGAGGACGCTCTGGTCACACGGATCTGATTTTAGGAGGAGTCCCCCCGGGAAAGCGGAATCTTGGGGGATTTCCTGGTTTTGCATGATAGATGGAGGGATATAAAATGGACCAGACAGCTCTTTTCAAACTGACTTACGGGCTATATGTGGTAAGCTCCCGCGACGGGACCCAGAGGGGAGGCTGCGTTGTGAATACGCTATTGCAGGTGACCTCCCAGCCGGTGCAGCTCTCTGTCACTGTGAACAAGGACAATTATACCTGCGGGCTTATAGAGCGCTCGGGGCGGTTTACGGCGGTAGCGCTTGACAAGTCCAGCACCCTGGCTTCAATCGGGCCGTTCGGGTTCCGCTCCGGCAGGGATATAGACAAGTTTGAGGGAATAGGGGTGGGGTTTGACAACTCCTATATCCCGTATCCCAGCGAACATATCTGCGCGCGCTTTAGCTGCAAGGTGGTGGGGAAGATAGACCTCGGCACCCATATCCTCTTTGTTGGGGAGGCGGATGAGGCGGAGAACGTCGGGGACGGCGAGCCTCTCACCTACGGGTATTACAGGGAGGTCATCAAGGGAAAGACCCCAAAGAACGCCCCGAGTTTTCACGGGTGATTTTGTTTTTCGTTTTGAACTCTTCTGAGACGGTGGCGGAAAATTTACCGGTCAGTGAATTCTGCCGCCGTTTTCTATGGGCAAAAACAAACTTCTCTTTAGGGCAATTTTCGCCTTGCCTGCGACGATTTTAGGAGGGTATATTCTATGCTAACTGACGCACAGCGATTAAAAATGCTTGAATCTCCAAAGGGAAAAATTTCCGTGGTTTTAGACTCTGACGCGTATAACGAGATCGATGACCAGTTCGCTATCTCCTATGCGCTGGGTTCCGAGAGGCTTTGCGTGGAGGCAATCTACGCCGCACCGTTTTTCAACGAGCGCTCTAAAAGCCCCGCGGACGGGATGGAGCAGAGCTATTCCGAAATAAAACGCCTCCTAAACCTTATGGGTACCTCGCGTCCGGTTTTCCGCGGGTCTGACCGCTACCTCGGCGATGAGTCCACACCCGTGGATTCTCCTGCTGCGCGGGATTTAGCCGAGCGCGCGATGCTCCACTCTCCTGCGTCCCCGCTTTATGTCGTGGCGATAGGCGCCATAACGAACATCGCTTCAGCCCTGCTTTTAAGACCTCAGATAGCCGAAAGAATCGTCGTGGTATTCCTTGGCGGGAACGCCCTTCACTGGCATGATAACGGGGAATTCAATATGCTGCAGGACGTTGCTGCGGCGCGGGTAGTGTTCGGGTCCGGCGCACCGCTGGTAATGCTGCCGTGTATGGGCGTTGTAAGTTCCTTCACCACAACAGAGCCGGAACTGAGGTATTGGCTTGGCGGGAAAAACGATCTCTGCGATTATCTCATCAAAAATACCGTGGAGGCGGCAGAGAAATATGCAGCCGGAAAAGTGTGGAGCCGCGTGATTTGGGACGTGACCGCGGTTGGGTGGCTGCTAAATGAGGACGGGCGCTTTATGCTGGACGCACTTATCCCTACGCCTATACCTGAATATGACCTCCACTATGCGCAGGATCAAAGGCGTCCCCTCTGCCGGTACGTATATCACATAAACCGCGACGCCCTGCTTGAGGACATGTTTGGGCATATCTCTAAATGAGAATTGCAAAATTTATTAAATAGATTTTTATAAT
>CAZRQD010000023.1:0-23066 GCA_964602365.1 uncultured Acutalibacter sp.
AGAAAAGTTGAGTGCATAAAATCTTTAATAAATGAATATTTATAATCTATATTCCCTGCGGGAAGAGGTTTTCCGCCGGGTAATATATGAAAAATGCTGAGATTATTTCCTGTATTTTTCATCTAGCTTCATGAAAGCCCAGAAGACGACAAAAATCCCGCCGATGCAGGCGACTGCGGCAAAGATGCCGCCTACCACCGGACGCCAGAAAAAAAGGAAACCGGAGATGAAAAACGCGAGAGAGTAGAGCTTTAAAACCCTGCCCATCGCCTTATTATAGGCGGCCATATCCGTATAATCCTGCGGTTTGGGGGCCTTCCCCGCCGCCCAGAGGCCGGCGGGCTCGCTGTCCCTCTTCCAGCGGATTCCTGTGCCGAGGAGCACACCCCCGCAGACCAAAAGGCAAAAAAACCAGATCAGAGTTCCAATTTTCATCTATTTTCTCATCCCCTTAACTGTCATTATACCTGATAATCCTGTAAAGCGCAAGGTGAAGATTTGAAAAAGACCTCCCGGGTTCGGGAGGTCTTTAGAATTTCTATCTGTTTCTTAGTTTTCCTATCAGTTCGTAAAGGGTGGTGTAGAGCTGCATGGCGGGGCCCGGAGCCAAATCTATACATGCTGCAAGGCGGGCAGGTACTGAGAGCGCGCGCTGCCTGAGAGCCATGCCGCTCTCTGTGAGAGAGACTATAAGGTCCCTCTCATCTAGCGCGGAGCGGGCGCGGGAGACATACCCCTTCTCCTCCAGACGTTTGAGCATCGGCGTGAGCGTGCTGGAATCCAAAAAGAGATGCTCCCCCAATTCCTTCACCTTAAGCTCCCTATGCTCCCACATCACCATCATGGCGATATACTGCGTATAGGTCAGGTTCAGCTCGTCAAGATATGGTTTATACGCCTTGACGATCTCCTTGGCGCAGGCGTAAAGGGGAAAACAGAGCTGGTTTTCGAGTTTCAGCGGGTCGAAAGTCTCGGCCATAATCTATCCCGCAATCTTTCGTGCGAATTCGACTGCAGCCTTTAGATCCGCCTCGTTCGGCCTGCCCTTATGGGCTATCATGAACTCTCCCCTGCAGGAAAACTCTGCACTGGCTATAGGTATGTTCTTCTCCCCAAAAGGCTTCTCCACATATTTGCGGATTGACTTGAGCATTGCGGATGTGCTCATCAGCACGACCTTGCCGACGGAGACATTTATCCCGCCGATAAACGCCTTTACCTCGCTGTCCACATCAAAGGCGTATGGCGCCGTGCATAGGAAGAGAATATCCACGTCCTCCTTAAGAGGCTCTGATACCGCCTTTGCCTCGACATTAAGGGCCTGCGCTACCGCCTCTGCCAGCTTTTTCGTCTTTCCCCCGCGGGAATGATACCTTACGGCTACCTTCATGAAAAATTCCTCCTCAAAGTATTTCCTCGACCTTCGCCTGAACGGATTCCATGGAGTCCGTCGGCTCGAACCGCGCGACGATATTTCCCTCGCGGTCGATCAAAAACTTCGTGAAATTCCACTTGATATTGCCGTTATTCTTGTAGTCCTTGTCCATCTTCTTCACCACGGGCTTTAGGACCAGCCCCATCGGGCCGGAGAAGCCCTCGAAACTTGTGTTTTCGGTAAGATACTTGTAGAGCGGGATTGCGTTTTCCCCGTTTACCTCGATCTTAGAGAACTGCGGGAAGGTAATGCCGAACCTGCCGGTGCAAAAGGTGTGGATTTCCTCGTCGCTGCCGGGAGCCTGCCCCGCAAACTGATTGCATGGGAAATCCAGAATCTCTAGCCCGTCCTTCTCATGCAGGTCGTAGATCTTCTGCAGATCCGCATACTGCGGGGTGAAGCCGCACCCCGTAGCGGTGTTGACTATCAGCAGAACCTTGCCCTTGTAATCCGCAAGAGAGACCTCAGAGCCGTCCTGAGCCGTTACCGTGAAATCATAGATACCCGTAAAAATGCCTCCTTTAATTTTGCAAGATTCAATCTTGCGCGACTGTATATGCATTTTAACTCTCTTTTTTTAAGGAGTCAATAGTTAAAAAGAGAATTTACAGAAAAGTCACAATTTTTGAAAGGGAGAGAAACCAAAAGAAAAACCGCCCCCAAAGGGACGGCCTTATGAAATTTATCAGTATCAGATAGAAAGTCTGGCGGATATCTCGTAGAGCTCCTTGTCAAACTCACGCGGCATGGCAAGCGCCTCTGTAATGTCGAAATCGACGATCTTCTCCCCCTTGGCCGCGACGACGCGGTTGCCGATACCCTTGTCTAACAGCGCAACGGCATGATATCCCATGCGGCTGGCAAGGACCCTGTCGCGCAGTGTCGGGGAACCGCCGCGCTGCACATGCCCCAAGATAGTCGCGCGGCTCTCTATGCCGGTGACCTCCTGAATTCGCTCGGTAAGTTCCTGCGTATGGCCCACGCCCTCTGCGACGACCACGATGAAATGGCGCTTGCCGGTGGTCTGCGCAAGCTTGATCCTGTCAATGACATCCTTCTCGAAATCAAACGGGACCTCGGGGACTAAAGTCGCAATTGCGCCGACTGCCACGCTAGTATAGAGCGCAATATCCCCGCAGTGCCTGCCCATGACCTCCACCACGCTGCAGCGGTCGTGGGATTCTGTCGTGTCGCGGATGCGGTCGATCATGTCCATGGCGGTGTTTAGGGCAGTGTCATATCCTATGGTATAGTCTGTGCAGGCTATGTCGTTATCTATGGTTCCCGGGACGCCTATGCAGAGCACACCCGCCTCGGTAAGATCCCGCGCTCCGCGGAAGGAACCGTCACCGCCAATCACCACAACGCCGTCAATGCCCATCTTCTTGCAGTTCTCTGCGGCCTTGGCCACACCTTCGGGAGAGTTGAACTCGGGACTCCTCGCAGTGAAAAGAGCAGTGCCGCCATGCTGGAGAATGTCGGAGACGCTCCTCAAACTCATCTCCTGCACATCCCCGTGAAGCAGACCGTTATACCCCCGGTGAACCCCGTAAACCTGCATACCGAAAGAGATTCCAGAGCGCACCACCGCGCGCACCGCGGCATTCATACCCGGCGCATCGCCGCCGCTTGTCAAAACAGCAATCTTCTTAGCTCCCATCTGTCATGCCTCCAAACCATATTTGATAAGCGGAGAGTCCATCGCACCCGGCGAGATCCCTCAAGCCCAATCCTATATTATTATACCAAACTGCGGGAAAATATCAAGTGCTTTAATACGATAAAACAAAGATTTTTCAGTCTCACTCCACTCCCCTAAGACTTAGCCCGCGGGTATACTCCCCTCTTGCCGGTCTACATGCCATCGCCTCGTCTATGATCCTCCCGCAGTCCTCCAAACTCTCTATGGTAAAACGCAGTATGCCGTAATCCGCCCAGGGGTGCGGGGAATCCCATAAGATGAGCGGGACAGAATTGAAAACCTCGGAATACCTGCCCTCTCCCGCACCGGTACAGAGGACGGGGAATCTCTTCCCCTTCCTGTCTGTGAGAAACCCCGGACTCTCGCAGCGCAGGCATCCCCTCTTGGAATTTGCCAGAGGGCAGTTCCTCGTAAGCATAAGCGCCTGCCTGCCGTAGATTGCCGTTCCCAGCGGAAGCGTCCCGCCGAGATTTGACGCCTCCCTCTCGCTGAGTTCTAATGAGACTTCCGCGCTTTTCAGCCCTTCAGCCTCAAAAAAGCGTAGGGATTCCGTATTGCAGATGTTCAGCCCGAAAGAGCCGTGAAGGCGGACCCCCGGAATTTTTTGAAGCGGGATATGTCCCAAATTCCCGGCAATGAAGTCGCAAAAGCCATGCCGTGCAAGCTCTTCCACTCGGCTAGGGACTCTTCCTCCTGCTCCAAATGCGGCCCTTGGCAGCTCTATCATTATATTCTCAAATCCCCGTTCTCTGAGGTCTTCCAGTTTTTTTAGGGGAGTGCCAAGCGGCAAAGCTATTGCATCTAGTCTAAGAGCATTCTCCGGTATCTGGCCCTCCCGCCTGAAAATGCCAAGAAGATACAGCCTCTCACGTCTTCTCCTCTTTTCACGCGGCAAAAGTTCGGGCACCCCAAAGGGGACAGGGTCTCTCCGCTCCCTCATCTTGAGGAGGTCAGAGAGCGCCTGCCGCCTAAGAGCGTTAACCCCCGCGACGGTTGTCCTTACCCCGGCGTCCTGAATTTTGCTCTCTACGGCGTAAAACGGGGTACCGCCTGTTTTCAGAAGCTGGATCTTAGCCCTTTCAGCTGTAAGCCACGCATCTCCCACGGGGGCTTCGGCACAAGCCTCCCTGCCCTCTGTGTCAGAGACAGTTAGGAGCAGTTTGCCGTCACGCTCAGCTAGGGAGAATACCACCGGGACTCTCGGCCTCTCTCCACGGTAGATTTCCCGCAGAGAGGCCAAAACTCTCCCGCTCTCCCTTTCGTCCTCCTCTGTGCGGACGCCGAACATCTCGCGCCCCCGCTCTGCCCTTAGGTATCCGTCTGTAAAACCAGAACGCGAAAAAACAGATTTGAGGGTATTCGTCAATTTCCCGGGGACCTCTTCCTCGTCCGCTTCCAGTCTCGCGCTCAAGGTCGCGGCGGCGACATACTCCGGCCGCTTCATCCTGCCCTCGATCTTTCCAGAGCAAATTCCTGCGGCTCTCAGCGCGGGTATCTCCGTAATGGCTGAGAGGTCCTTTAGGGATAGGTCATGCCCCGTACCGCCCGGCGCTGAAAACGGCAGGCGGCATGGCTGTGCGCACATTCCTCTGTTCCCGCTGCGGCCACCGAGCGCCGCACTGAGATAACACTGGCCAGAGACGCTCATGCAGAGCGCACCGTGAATGAAGCATTCCAACTCGATCTGCGGAACAGCTCTTGAGATCTGCGAAATCTCCTTTAAGGTTAGCTCTCTTGAGAGCACAACCCTCTTTGCACCCTTCTCGGCCAGAAAACCGACCCCGACTGGGTCCATCAAACTCATCTGGGTGGAGGCGTGGACCGGCAGCTCTGGCGCGGCCCTCCTTATAATGGAAAATAGCCCCATATCCTGCACAAGTACGGCGTCCACAGGAAGTTTGCAAAGGTATTTTATGAATGCGATCGCATCCATAAGCTCTGTGTCTTTCAATAGGGTATTGACCGTGACATGAACCTTGACCCCGCGCGCATGGCAAAAGCTCACAGCATCACTTAGCTCCTGCTCCGTAAAATTTCTTGCGGATTTTCTCGCGCCGAAATTCACCCCTCCAAGATAGACGGCGTCAGCGCCGGCAAACACAGCCGCCCTAAGCGCCTCTGGAGACCCCGCGGGAGAGAGTATCTCAAACTGTTTTCCGCTCACTTACTCTCCCGGAAGGTGACAAGACCCTCGTACTCCTCTGGTTCAAATCTCATGGGGTTGCGCCTGTCTGTGCTGGGCTTGAATACCTGCTCTGGTCTCTCCTCCAGCTTCTTCTTAAGCTCGGCGTTTTCCCTCTCCAGCTGCTCTGACTCAGCCCTCAAACTCTCGTTTTTCTCCCGCAGGTATTCACAGAAATCCTGAAGGTCCTCGTCCTCCTCAGAATTTTCCCTCTCAGCCTTAAGCTCCTCAAGACTCTGTGACAGGGAGGCGCTCTCCTCTTTTAGCTTCTCCCCCTCATCTCTCAGGGCCCGGACCTCTTCTCTGAGATTCTTGTTCTCCTCTGCTGCCTTGCTATTGGAAGCGTTTTCCTCCTCAAGCTCTTGCAGACGCTCTTTGAGTTCTTCGTTCTCCCGGCTTACCTTGGCTAAACTCTGCTCCTCCTCCTCTCTTCTTACCTCGTCCACGACCTCAAGTTCCTCTATCCTGTCGCTGAGTTCTTTTATCTTAGCAGCGGCTTTTTTCGCATCGTCGCAATAGCCAAGAGCGACGGTGAGCGCAGCAGACTCCAGAGTTATATACGGGGAGGCCCTCTGTATGTTTCGCATCAGCACACCGATCTCCTCGGCAAGGCCCTGCATATATTCATCGCTCTCCTCTGTGATCAGCGCACAGATTATCCCGTTTATGTTTAACCTAATCCGTCTTCTTTCCAATTTTATCCCTTCCCTTCCCTTTTTACGTCTATATTATATGACATAATTCACGGCCTGTAAATATTTTTCCCAGCTTTTCGTGCGGCTTTAGGTATTTTAGGAATTTGTGGAAAATACACAAATTTTTGCTTTTTGGAGATTTTCACTTGCTTTTTTCCCATAACCGTGCTAAATTTTATATAAGCGGGATAGAAAGCCATCGCATTTTCCAGCAAATTACATAGTTTCCCGCGCGGAGGTCTTATATGAATTACAGCATGAGTGTTCCTGAAATACAGCAAGCCATAGAGGATAAACTGAGCCACGCCTTTGGGGTATCTGTGGAAAACGCCACAAACGACCAGTTCTATAAGGCGGTGGCTCTCATAGTGAGAGAGCTGGCCACAAAAGGTCGGGCAGAGTTTTTGACTAACGCTGAAAAGACAGGAACAAAGCAGGTTTACTATCTCTGCATGGAATTTTTGCTTGGCAGGTCTCTTAAAAACTGCCTGTTTAACCTGGGGCTGGAGGAAAACTTTCGGGAAGCCCTTGGCAAATATGACGTAAAACTGGATTCTCTATACGATGAAGAGCCAGACGCGGGACTTGGAAGCGGCGGTCTGGGCCGCCTAGCCGCGTGTTTTTTGGACGGGTTGGCCACGCAGGGGTACCCCGCGATGGGATATTCCCTAAGATACGAGTACGGGATATTCAGACAGAAGCTTGTGGACGGCTGGCAGACGGAACTGCCGGATTTCTGGCTGCCAGGCGGAAGCGTCTGGCTGCAGCAGGTACCTGAAAACTCTGTGGAAGTGCGTTTTGACGGGCATATAGAGGAGAACTGGCACGAGAACCACCACTCTGTCCACTATAAGGATTATACCTCTGTGACGGCCATTCCCTATGACCTGTATGTTCCCGGGATGGACGGCAAGGGCGTAAGTCTCCTGCGCATATGGCGGGCTGAGAACGACAAATTCGACATGAGCCTATTTAACGGCGGAAACTATATCCATGCGATGGAACAGCAGGCCATGGCGGAGGCGATCACGAAGGTTCTGTACCCGGAGGATAACCACACCTCCGGCAAGATGCTGAGGCTTACGCAGCAGTATTTTCTTGTGTCTGCGTCCATTCAGGATATAATTCGCCAGCACCTCTTCGCACACAGCAGTCTGGACGATCTCCCAAGGTTAGCGGCCATCCACTTAAACGATACTCACCCGGTCCTTGCCATACCGGAGATGATGAGAATCATGCTGGATGAGTGCGGTTATGAGTGGGATAACGCATGGGATATAGTGAAGCGCACCGTGGCTTATACCAACCACACCGTCATGAGCGAGGCGCTGGAATCCTGGAGCGTGGACGTCTTCAAGATGCGTCTCCCAAGAATCTACCAGATAGTGGAGGAGATAAACCGCCGCTTCTGGGAGGAGATGAGAAGGAACCATGTGGATGAATCCAGAATTTACCGCATGGCGCCGATAAGCGACGGCTATATTAAAATGGCCAACCTTGCCATAATAGGCTCTCACAGTGTGAACGGCGTCTCGGAACTGCATACCAATATCCTCAAAAACGACGTCTTTAAGGATTTCTACGACACCATGCCGCAGAAGTTCGTGAATGTCACAAACGGCATTGCCCACCGCAGATGGCTAAACCAGGCCAACCCGAAACTCGCAGGGTTTATCTCTGAACTCATCGGGGACGACTTTATCCATGACGCGGACAGGCTCTCGCAGCTTAGACAGTATGAAAATGACACCTCTGTCCTTGACAGGCTTGGGGCCATCAAATATGAGAACAAGGTAAGGCTTGCGAAATACCTTAAGAAGGAGCAGGGGGATATTGTGGACCCGGACTCCATCTTCGATGTGCAGGTGAAACGTTTGCACGAGTACAAGCGGCAGCATATGAATGCGCTCAATATCCTTGAGACTTACCAGTGGCTGAGGGACAACCCCAACGCCGACTTCACGCCTCACACATATTTCTTCGGCGCTAAGGCTGCCCCGGGATATTATTTCGCAAAGCAGATAATTCAGTTTATCGCACAGCTAGCGGAGAAGATAAACTCTGACCCAAGGGTCAACAAAAAACTGAAGGTGGTGTTCCTAGAGAACTACTCCGTCACATGGGCAGAGATGCTGACCCCTGCCGCCGAGATAAGCGAGCAGATCTCCCTTGCGGGAACAGAGGCCAGCGGCACCAGCAACATGAAATTCATGATAAACGGCGCAATCACCCTTGGAACGCTGGACGGTGCGAATGTGGAGATTCACGAGGCTGTCGGGGACGATAACATTATTCTCTTTGGAATGACCGCGGCGCAGGTGGACGCCTTAAAGCGTTCTGGCTACCAGCCGAGGCTGCAGTACCAGAACGATCCCATAATCCACCGCGCGCTGGACGAGATGAACAGTCTCAGCTTGGGCCACCAGTTCCAAGATATCTATAATGCCTTGGTAAACCAGGACAGGTATATGGCTCTTGCGGATTTCCAGTCCTACCGCGCCGCGCAGGCCAGGGCAGAGAATATCTATAAGGACCAGAGGAGATGGAACCACATGTCGCTTGTGAATATCTCCCAGGCAGGAAGGTTTGCAGCGGACCGGGCTATCAGGGAATATGCCGGAAATATCTGGCATTGTTCTCCCGTCCCTCCGGAGAAGAACCTTGCCGCAAGGGAAAACGGCTGAGTGGGATTTTTCGCTGAAATAGATAGGAAGAGCCGGGCCGCTGTGTTTTAGCGCCCGCTCTTTTAGTGCGGATCACATATATTAAATTTTATTGAAAGGCAGTGCGGCTTATGTTTAACTCCCGCGATCCTGAATGCCGCTTTCCTCTTGGGGCGGTCACGCCGGGCACAAGAATCCATTTTCGAATAACACTCCCGAGAAACTTGGGCTGCTCCTCGGCAAGGCTTGTCATTGAGCATGATGGCGCCGGCATGACCCATGAGAATATGTTTTGGTGCGGCTTAAAAGGAGACGAGATGGAATTTTGGGAGTGTCATTTCACCCCAAATACCAGGGGACTCTACTTTTACCACTTCGAGGCGGATACCGGGAATGGTATCCACAGGCTGGGAAAGACCGCCGGCGGGGAGGCTGTGCTTGATGGAGATGAGCGTTGGCAGCTTACTGTCTACGAGGATGCGGAGGAGACGCCGGACTGGCTTTTGGGAGGGGTCATGTACCAGATCTTTCCTGATAGGTTCTTCTCATCCGGAAAGGAAAAAAAGGACCTGCCCTCCGGCAGAACATACCATGAAAGCTGGGATGAGCAGCCGGAGTGGAGACCTAATGCGGAAGGGAAGATAACGAACTCTGACTTTTTTGGGGGAGATCTCAGAGGAATTACCGAAAAACTCGGATATCTAAAATCTTTAGGGGTCACCTGCATCTATCTGAACCCGATATTTGAATCACATTCCAACCACCGCTATGACACCGCGAACTATGAGAAAATCGACCCGCTTTTAGGGGACGAGGAGGACTTTCGGGAGCTTTGCGAAGCGGCAGGAAAGCTAGATATTAGGGTGGTCCTAGACGGAGTCTTCAGCCATACGGGAAGCGACAGCATATATTTTAATAAGGAGGGCAGATATCCGGATAAAGGGGCGTTTCAGTCAAAAAAATCCCCCTACTATAAATGGTATTCCTTTAAGAGATGGCCTAACAGCTATGAATGCTGGTGGAATTTCAACACTCTTCCCAATGTTAAGGAGACAGAACCGGGATATCTGGAATATATAACCGGAAAAGACGGGATAGTTCGCAAATGGCTACGCCTTGGGGCCAGCGGCTGGAGGCTTGACGTGGCTGATGAGCTGCCGGACGATTTCATAGATGCGCTGCATATCGCCGCAAAAGAGGAGAAGGGCAGCGCGCTGGTTCTCGGCGAAGTCTGGGAGGACGCCTCTAATAAATCCTCCTATGGGGAGAGGCGGCGCTACCTTTTGGGCGGACAGCTTGACAGCGTTATGAACTACCCATTTAGGGACGCCATCCTCAATTTTCTTCTTGGAGGCGGTGCGGAGAATTTCGCGGAAACTGTTGAGAGCATTGTGGAAAACTACCCGCCTTGTGCCCTGAATATTCTCATGAACCACATAGGGACCCATGACACGGAGCGGGCACTGACGGTTCTTGGAGGAAAGCCCGCGGACGGCCGGGGTCGGGAGTGGCAGAGCGCCCAAAAGCTATCCCCTCAAGAGAGGGCCCTCGCGGTGAAGAGGCTTAAGCTCGCCTCTCTGATGCAGTATATCCTCCCCGGGGTTCCATGCATTTACTACGGGGACGAGGCCGGTATGGAGGGCTACCGTGACCCGTTTAACCGCGGTACCTACCCTTGGGGACATGAGGATGAGGAGCTCTTAAGCTGGTATCGGGGGCTTGGGGAGATGAGAATTGCGCAGAGAGATATTCTCTCCACGGGTAAATATAAGACGCTTCTGGCGCGGGGAGACCTGCTTGCTTTTGGTCGGGAAAACGATGAGGACTCCCGTCTGATAGGTGTGTTTAACCGGGGAGATCTGCCTGCGGATTTGCACGAACTCTCTGGGGAGCTCATCTCCGGGCAGCCCGTCTTGGGAAATGTTTGTGACGATGGCAAACTGGCTCCTTTGGATTTTCTTTTGGTAAGAAAAGAAAAAACTCTTGACAATTAAAAATCAAGCTACTATAATGGCTAGCTGAAGGGGGACGGTTAAAGCCTTCCCGTCTGCGCCGATAGCTCAGCTGGATAGAGCGTCTGACTACGGATCAGAAGGCCGGGAGTTCGAATCTTCTTCGGCGCGCCAGGTTTTGGGGCAAGGGAAACTTTGCCCCTTTTTTCGTCTCTCCCCAAGCCCTGTGAAATTTTCTCTTGCCCATTGCGGTTTCAAATCTCTGCCGACCCGCTCTTGACATTCGGCTCTAAATAGATACAAAGACCGCCAGAATACTCTCAAAATCTCCTCCCAGCGAGAGCGAGATAAGGAGCGCCGTCCACAGGGCCGGCTACGGCGTCGAGAGCTTTGAGGTTAAAGAAACCTAGAAAACGCCCCCATGCGATCGCATGGGGGCGAGTATTATCTGCTTACCTCATATACCTCCTGCCGCGCTGGCGGTTCTTCCCGCGCAGGACGAAGTACGCTAAAGCGCCTATTCCCAAAACAGACACTGCCATTAACCCGATCCACATTGGGAAGGCCCTGCTCTCTCCGGTCTGGGGGGCGTCGGGAGCCGGTGTCGGAGAGACTGCGGCATTTGCCGCCGCGTTTTGCGCGTCAGCACCTCCTGCCGAGGGAGCAGGAGCCGGCTCTGAAGTTGGACTGGGAATTGGCGGCGGCGTTACTTCTGGCGTCTGCGTTGGAGCCGGAGGGGGTGTTTCACTGTTCTCGACCTCAGCACTCTCCCCTATATTTATCTGGGGTACGGGCGGTGTATCTGTAGATGGAGAACCGGAAGGAGAATCACTCTGCGGGAGCGGCTCGTGCTGTAGTGAGGGACTCTCCTCCTGCGGCGCTGCTGTCACGTTTGGCGTCGGGGCCGGGGTGGTCTCTGTCGGGATCGGGGTGGCCTCCTTTGTCGGTGCCGGCGTGGTCTCTGTCGGGGCCGTGGTGCTATCCGTCGGGACCGGGGTGGTCTCGGCAGACTGGGCTGTCGGCTCGCCACCCGGCGTGGGAGAGTCGGTTGGTTTAGGGTTCTGCGGGGCTGCCGCGGCGGGAGACTGGGTAGGTCTCGCAGAAGGAGACGGGGTCATCACTTGGGGCTCTTCCTCAGAGCCTGCAGGGTTAACAGGAGTACCTGCTTCGCCATCGGTCGCGCTCTCGTATACAAACTCCGCGCTGACAAAAGCCGAGCTCCCCGAAATATCTTCAGCCTTTACGGTGACCGTCTTTTGGCTTTCGTTTTCTGAAACCTGGATCGACTTGCTCCCCACGTTCAAGGTATCTATAACATAACCTTCATCTGCGGTTACGGTAAAGGTGATCTCTTCACCGCTTCCAATCGTAATATTGCCAACTCCATCAGGCTTTGTATCGGCTTCAATTTTGCCGCCTACCTCGGGGTTCATGACCAAGAGGGTTTTCTCTGATGTTTCAGTCACTCCCTCAACCGCAGCTATGGTAAACGGGCTGAATGATTTGCATGTTATCACAAGTCCGTATGGGGTTATGACGCATGGAATCTCCTCAACCTTAGTCTCACCGTTCTCCTCATAGAAGTGGTAGGCCTTAAAGGTCACTCCCGCGTCATCGGGTCCGTATCCCTCCGGGAAGCCCAAGCATACCCTGACGCCGTCGCCGGTCTTTACCACCATCTCTTTGCAGAGGGTGAGGTAGATGTTGAAATATTCGGCATCTAAGACCCCTTCACCTTGGAGAAGCCCGTCCATCTCCGCCTGCTCTTCAGATGTGGCGTCACTTGCCACAAGCATCATGCGGTGGGTAAGTTTGTCAGAGACGGATTCGCCGTCACTCGTCTCCCAGCCCTCGGTGGAGAATCCTGAGGAGTCAAGCAGCGTCGGCTTGCCGAAGACGTTAAAGTCGAACCCCTCTGATTTATACGCGCAGGCTCTGCATGGGAAGCTCGTGAGATAGCTGATGGTATTCGGCACCTTGCCGCTGTCCACGCCCACAAGGTTTGTAGGGGTGAACTCGTAGAAGATTGAATCGTCCAGCCACATCTCGCTCGGCGTGAAATCAAAGCTGACCGTGGAATGTCCGTCCCAGGTGAAGTTCTCCACCTTCGCATATTTTTCTCCGGTGGTGCCGGTCCTGTTTCTCACACTCTCGCATCCGAATACTATGCCGGAGGGCTTGCCTTCATCCAGAAGTTTTAACTCCTCATCATAGGTCGCGACGACATGGTATTGAGTTCCTATCTTCATAGAGACATTCACCGGCGGGTCAACTGTCTTTATATACGGAGGCTTGACGTATGTACCGTTTGGGTTGTGGAGCATCCCGCTGTCGGCGAGAAGCTTTTCGTCACCGCTGTCATAGGTAATACATTCTACGTATTCCTCAAGGTCCTCAGGATTATCGACATGCAGATACTGGCTGTAATCCCCCGGAGATATATCGGTGACGGCAAACTCCATATACTGGATATGCGGAACCCCGAAAATTATGCGGTCTTCCTCTTCTTCAATATTGTATATATCTGTCAGGACATAGCTCCACGGGCTGTATTCCCACTTTCCGGTATCCTTGTCCTCGTAATAAAACTTGACCAGCAGATACTTCCCATTCTCCTTCATCTTAGTGAGGTTCATGCCGTTATAGCTTACGTAAAAGACTCCGCTCGCATCGCCTACGCTCTCGCCAAACGGGGAGAAGTTCACGAGAAGTCCCGCGTTTGAATAAGCGGTCTGCATGCCGTAGCTCTTAAGTTCCAGCTCGGGATAGGTAAACACGAAACTGTGCCCGCCGGAGAGGGTCCCGTCCTCCATATGCTGCAAGCTCATTATGTCCTGGCCGACGACGCAGTATTCTCCGGTCTCATACCCGTCCTCGCCGGAATTATTCGAGTGATAGTTTGCGGGGTCGTCCATGGTGGCGTCAACAGCATACCAGCCCCCGTCCAACTCCACGCAGGCCCACATATGCTCTTCTAAGATATCCGCCCCTGTCTTTTCATCCTCGTGCCGGAAGAATCCGCTCGTCAAGACGCATGGTATACCAACTTCATCCATGATGGCTTTAAACGCACGGGAATACGCTTCACAGACGCCCTCATGCTTTACAAGGCTCCCGTAAGCCGTACGGATGAATCCAACATTTCCACTTGCGCACTTGTCCTCAAGGCGGTAGGAGGTGCCGTGGGTGATGATGTCGTGGGCCTTCACTATCATCGCATGTTCATCCCCTGCGCTCCTAACCTCCGCGACTGCGGCCTCAAGTGCAGAATTATACTCTGAGATGGCGGCCTCCACTTCACCTATATTATTAAATCCTTCGGTATAATAGGTCGGGTAGCGGCCTGCGCCCATATACAGGTGGTAGTATCCTTTCTCCTCCTTAGTTATCCTGAGGGTAATGTTGGAGAAATCGACATAGAAAACGCTGGGATAGTCTAAATAGAAAGCATCCCTACCGATGGCGTAATCCGATAGCAGGTCGATTTTCCTGTCAAGATGATCTTTGATCTGCTGCTGGGTTATCCCAAATTCGGTCATGTCCACGTATCCATTTCCACCAAGAAAAGTTCCTTTCTCCAGCATATGATGCAGAGCATCGTAAAACATTTTAGGGGTGCCGGAGATCTGGTTGACAAAATATGGATATTTTGCCTCCGTACCCTCCGCCGAGACGGAAGACGCGGCAAAGCAGAGCCCCAAAACAAGGCTAATCGCCAAAACCAAAGATAGAATCCTTCTCCTCATAATCCAACCCTCCATTTCGGGAAAGTGGAATTATGTTAACATATTTTGATTCTGTAAACAAGGGTAAATTGTGCAAAATTAATTTTCCCCAAGGTCTTGTGCTATGCAGGATATAGACCCAAAATCTGGTAAGGCAAACCACGATGGCATAATATTTTTAGAAACTTCTTATGTAACCCTAAAATAAAATCATCAGCAAAACTCCCGCCCAAAAGGGCGGGAGTTTTATATGTTCGGGTCTTTTCTCTATTCTGGCTTCTTTATCTTGGTGATGGCTTTTACAAATTCCTCTGCATCCTCATCGGAGATTCTGTCCCCGGCCTGCAGAAGCATGGCGTTTAAGGTGCTGCGGGCCATCATCTGCCGAACCATGGGATTATCCTGAGAGCCCTTGGCAACATCCCCCATAGAGGCGCTTGCCTTTTGCGTCAGCTTCTCAAGCAGGGCAGAGGCCTCGGGAGATCTGTATACGTCCTCAAGCTTGTCCTCCAGGGTAAAACATCCCTCAGTGCTTGGGGTATACCAATTCCTCACCTTTTTCCCCGGCATAGAGTAATTGGGGTTAGGTGTGTCCGTGTGGCGAATTCTTATCTCGTCAGTCTGGTCCCCAGCCACGGCGATTATTCCGTGGTCTCCCGTGATAGGAACCTTAAACCGGAAGATATGCTCCCCCTCCTGCTCGGCAAAATCGGCACCGTCAAGGTATAACCTTACCTTGCTGAGGTTGGAGTAGACCTTTACCTCTGTCTCGCTCTCAGTCCTGTCCACATACCTCCTGCCGCAGATATGCACAAACGGCTCTTTGCTCCAGTATGCCTTGTATAGATAAAACGCGTCCTTGCGGGTCTTCCTGTCCATGGTGACCAAGCCCTTTTGGTTTCTCCCGTGGGCTCCGCCCTCATCCCTGCCGTCGGCGCCAAAATCGAACATATTCCAGACGCTTGACATCCAGACAAACGGACGCTCATCTATCACCTTTAAAATATGCTCGTGGTAAACCGCCTGATACTCCTCCGTATAGTCGCTCCTCTCGGGTTTCGCCGTCTGGAAACGGGGGTTGGCATCCGCACCGTATTCTGATAGGCCAATTGGTTTATCAGGGTATTTATCGTGAAATTTGTCGAGAAATTCCTCGTTTTGCTCCAGTTCCCCGCCGTACCAGCCAAAATAGAGATTATAGGAGTTGAGGTCGGCGATATTAAGCACCTCGCCGTCTATGGGCTGCATGGAGACGTGCGCCATGGAGGTCGGGCGGGTTGGGTCCAGCTTATGGCAGAGATCGTTTAATTTTCTGTGGTTTTCAAGGAGAGCGTCTGTGATCCCGCCGCCAAAGGTTATCTCGTTTGAGAGTCCCCAGCAAATTATGCTGGGATGGTTGTAATTCTGCAGTACAAGTTCCTTCATCTGAGAGAGGGTATTTGCCTCTCCCCCGTCCATATGTCTCGTGATATATGGTATCTCCGCCCAGACAAGGATGCCGTTCTCGTCGCAGAGGTCATAAAACTCCTGCGCGTGCTGGTAGTGCGCCAACCTTATAAAATTGGCGCCCATCTCCATGATGATGGACAGGTCCTCCTCATGCATCTGCGGAGTCAGGGCGTTTCCCACTCCCTCCCTGTCCTGATGTCTCGCGACACCGCGCAGAGGATAAGGTTTGCCGTTTAGGATAAATCCCTTATTCGGGTCAACATAAAATTCCCTTACGCCAAATCTTGCGGAAATCTCATCCCTGTTCTCCCCGCCTGATCTCAGCTCTGCACTGACCTCATAGAGATAGGGGTCCTCCCTGCCCTGCCAAAGGTGCGGGTTCTCCAAGACAAACTCCGCCTCGGCCATCCCTGATTCCACCCGGGCCGTCTTTTTCTCTGACCCTAGGGAAAACAGGACTTCCTCCCCGCCTGCGGACCATGTCCTTACTTTGACCCTCGCAAAACCATCCTTCAGCTCTGGCGTGACGGCGATCCCGGGTGCGCCGAAATAGTCTAAGGAGAAATGCTCCTTCTCCACCGTGATAAGCCTGACAGGACGATAGAGACCGCCGTAGAATGTAAAATCAGCCGCCTGCGGGTAAACTTCCTCATTTACGCCGTTATCCACCCGTACGGCAAGACTTCCCCCGGATTTCAAGCCCTCGGTGATATTCACCCTGAAGGTGCTGTAACCGCCGCGGTGTTCGAAAAGTTTTTCGCCGTTTATATAGACCTCCGCACTCATCGCCGCACCGGAAAACTCCAGATAAGCCTCTTTGTCCGTGGAAACTCCTGGCAGCTCTTTATAGTACCAGCATGCGCCCCTGTAGTAGTCGTTCCCCCCGTCCTGTCCGTCTATCGCGTTCCAAGTATGCGGCAGTGTGACGCGCCGCGCTGTTTGCGGCGGGGTAGGGCCGGCGTCCTCTCTTATAAACTTCCAGCCCTCTGCCAAAATAACCGTCTCTCTCATTTCCAAAGTCCCCCTTTTCATAATTTTAGCCGAAAACCTGCCCGTTGTCAACAGTTTGCGGCCTCATCTTTTTAGCATCCTGCCAATAACAGCCTTGAGGAAATATCTTGCGGTGCCAAGACGTTCTCTCATATAATCTTCCATTGCCAGGACTGTATCAGCAAAGAAAGCAATCTCACTGTCTTGCGGCGCATAGCCCCCAAAGCGCAGGCGTTCGATTATTCCGCCCGCCGCCTCAAACGCGGCAGTCTTGTCACATTCCTCCCCGCACCTCCTAAGGAAGGATGAGATAGTCTCCCCGCTATCCGGTTCTAGGTTGAGGACGGCTAGCTGGCGAAGCAGGGCCCTGTAGTAGAACTCTGCCTTTTGGGAATTTTCGGAAAACCGCTTTCCGACCCTTTTTTGAGAATATGCCCTTTTATAATGTCCCATGCCTGCCCAGATAAAAATTCCAAGAATCGGGATGGCCAGGAGCCAAAGCAGGGAAATTGGATTAAACTTCCCGTAATCCTCCTGCTCCATCTGCATGTCCGGTGTCGGCGCAGGTGTGACAGTGGGGGACTTGGTTGGTGCGGGTTTGGGAAGTTCCTCGGTATCCGGCAAGCCAAAAAGCTCGGCACCAACGGCATCTATCGGGACCCAGCCAAGATGCTCCAGATATATCTCTGTCCAGGCGTGGGCAGTGGAGGCTGTAGCCTCCAGCCGCGCGGAACTGGGATTGTATGCCATCGCATATCCCTTTACGTAACGCGCGGGAACATCGGCTATCCTGCACATTACAGTCAGGGCAGAGGCGTAGTAAGTGCAGTATCCCTCCTTTTTCTCCAGAAACTGTGCGACAAAGTCCTCGTTTTCATCCGGTTCCCCGGGAGTTCTGGTATAATTGCAGGTATCCTTTATATAGTCCCTTATGCGCATTGCCCTGCCATAAGGCGTGCGGGAGTCCGAGATAATCTCCTCTGTCAGCTCCCTCACCCAATCCGGGACGGTTTCGGGAACCTGCAGGCAGCTCTCCCTAGCGATTTTGAGATATTCGTCCTCCTCCTTCGGGGAGGATGCCGCAGCTATAAGGACCTCCTCGTCAAATTCGTCTGAAAGCTGGTCCCACGGCGATGCCTTTACATTATAGGTATAGGAGGATTTCACCTCTCTATTTATCCATGCCTCACCCTGCAGGTTGAAAAATATGTCGGTACCCCTGCTAAAGGAAGTCCCCAGACTGATCTCTTCTGCGCAGTACGGCAGGAACAGTGTCCTGAAATTTGCCTTCACCGTGATATTAGTCTCTATCTCCTGCCTGATTCCGTATGCGTTCACGGGGAGATTGTTCCCCAAATTCAGCCCAAAAGCCTCCTTCCTCTCGCGTGAAAAGAGCGGGCTCTCCAGGCGGAAACTCCCCTTATTCTCACTTCCCTCTTTCCAGCCGGAACCCGTATAGACTTCAAGCGTCTCGCCCCTGAGGACAAAGGGCTCCTCCCCATCGGCATAGAAGATGACCTCATTTCCCGTGTGGAGGTCCCCGCCAAGGCGGTTGCCCAGGGGCTCAAGTCCCAGTTTTCCGGTACTGGGAGCGCCGCCTCCCATTGTTCCGCCAAAATGATATTCAAAAAAGTCCCTTATATCATTTACCGTGTGGCGGACTCCCAGAGAATACCAGTCTCCATCCGCCTTGGGGCTGATGAAAAGGGCCAGGGCGACAATCGGAAAGAGGAAAATAATGGCTATAACCCTAGCTCGTACAGTTTTTTCTCCTGATGAGTTCGCAGCCGGAAGAAATGCTATTACAGAGGAGACCAGGAGAATAACCGCCCACAGAGGTTCTTCTTGGGAAAAAACTCCCGCGTATGCCGCCGGAACTGCCACCAAAATGGCTGCAAGCCAAACCCATCTTGTATAGTGAAAGACAATCCAGAAAAGAACCGCCAAGGGGATAAGCAGAAGAAACACGGCTAGATACGCGGCAATATGGGGAGGAAAATTCTCTCCCTCCGGCATGCCGGAGAAGAGCCATGGGAAAAGCCCCGCAAAGAAGCCGATAACTTCCTCTCCCCTGTCAAAAAGGGCAAAGCCAAGGGAGGGAATCCCAAAAGCAGCAAAAAGTATTGTTAACGGCAGCCATAACCTAACTGCGCTCAGGGCTATCAGCGCCACAGCCGCCGCGGAGATCACGGCAAGCGTGACCGCGCCTAACTCGACCCCCCATAGAGGTAAAACCGCTAGTGCGGTTCCGAACACGGCGAGAAAAGCCGTGACGAAATCTACCGCGAGAGCCTTTTCTCTCCTCATATGCCTCCCTCCATCAGGTCTGAGAGCACAGTCAGAGGGTCTTTCTCCTCAAAAGCACCGACGCTTACCCCGTCAAACAACTTTGGGGTCCCTTCAGGAAGGGGTTCCTTCGTGAGGTAAATTCCTTTAAGCTCTCGCCTGGCAAGGACCGAAACCAGATAGGGATCGAAAGCGTTTCCCAGGATATAGACAATTCCCGGGGTTTCGCTCCCTATAGCGGCATCCAGCGCGGCGGGAACAGAATCCTCTTCCGGAAAATCAAACGGCAGCACCGCCAGAAACCGCCTCAGTTCCAAGAATGCGTTTCTTCTGTCGGCCTCGGGAACCGGCATGTTTTCCCTCTGCGCCGCAACAAGCCTCACTCCCCCGGATCGCAGAAAATATGCCCTCACCAGGGCAAGTGCAGTCTCTGTCAGCTCGTCCGCTGCGCCATCACCGCAAACCCTCGTATCCAAAAAGACCAGGCAGCCGCCCCCCAGGGGGTCCTCAAATTCCTTTGTGGCAAGTCTTCCCGTCTTTGCCGATGCCTTCCAATGGATTTTTGAGAGCTGGTCCCCGGGGACATAGTCCCGAAGGAAAGAGAGCTCTTCCCTGCCCCTTGGAATTCCTCTGCCCGCGCCTCGCACGACCGGGGACTCATACAGGGGCGGAAGTTTTAGCTCCCTCAGCCTGGGCAAAACCAGAACCTGCCGCTTGCGGTAATAGGAAAGGTTTTCCAGGTTCAAATGCATTTTAATAAGCCCAAAGATATCGGTGACGTAGAGTTTTCCCATGCCGACAGAGAACTCTCCTCTGCGCGGAAGGTTTACGGGCAGATTGAAAACCGCCTTCTCCATCGGCTCCAGCTCAAGGCCCAGCTCTGTATTCTCTGAGGGCTCTATCATATCGACCCTGACCTTCATATGGGTAAAAGGGAAAGGTTTGTCGTTCGTAATTTCCAGGCGAAGGTTCACCTTCCCGCCCTTCTCGGCCTCTTTGGCCGAGAGCTCTTGAGAGAAGGCAAGGGAAAAGAGGGTCCAGAGATTCAGCCCTAAGGCGCAGAGCAGGGTAAAGAATAGCATGAAAAACAGCAGGAAGCAGAGCCTCTCCCCGGTATACAGTCCCGTAAGGAGAAACCCCGCCATCAGAATATAGAATCCAGCCCTAAGCACTCTCATATCAGCCCACCGCGGGAACTTTGAGGTATTTGAGAATCTCCAAAAGCAGACTCTCAGCGCTCTGGTTCTTGAAAATTGCCTGGCTCTTCATCTGTATCCTGTGCAAGAGTACAGGGCGGGCTAAGCGCTGGATATCGTCGGGAAGAACATAGTCCCTGCCCATAAGGTAGGCATAGCCCCTGGCGGCGTTCACTAGGGCGAGGGTTCCCCTGGGGCTCACGCCTAGGGCTACAGCCTCGCTTCTGCGGGTCTCCTCGGCTATCCTCACGGCATATTCCAAAACTGGGTCTTTGCACCGCACCGCCTCAAACCCGGAAAAGACGTCTCCTAGCTCCTCCCTTGATACCACTACGCTGAGATTTTCCGGGGCAATTCCCTTTACCCCTCTTTTTAGTATCTCCATCTCCTCTTGAAGCTCAGGGTATCCCAGCGAGATCCGCATGAGAAAGCGGTCTAGCTGCGCCTCAGGCAGTGGGAAAGTCCCGGCAAGTTCCACGGGGTTCTGCGTGGCAAGCACCATGAAAGGGCTTGGGAGAGGATAGCTCTCTCCGTCTATCGTCACCTGCCGCTCCTGCATCGCCTCTAAGAGGCTTGACTGGGTCTTGGGTCCCGTGCGGTTTATCTCGTCGGCCAAAACAATCTCCCGCATTATTCCCCCTTCACGAACCTCTCTCTCTCCGGTTGCGATGTTCACCATCGTATAGCCGGTGACATCAGAGGGCGTCAAATCAGGGGTAAACTGGATCCTGCCGAAAGTACATCCCAAGGATCTTGCCAATGACATGACAAGGGTGGTCTTACCCAACCCGGGCATGTCCTCAATCAGCACATGTCCCCCGCTGACCAGTGCTGTCAGGATCAGGTCCACCGTATCCTCTTTCCCCACAAAAGCCCTCAGTATATTCTCCTTTAGCCGTCTCATCGGCTCGGGAACAATCTTTGCCATGCGCCTATCCCCTTTCCATTTGGGTCTATTATGCCATGAAACTCTGCCTTGTACAATAATAAAGTTTTTGAAAAAGCCGGGGTTTCTCCCGGCTAATTTCAAGTCAAATTCCCATGAGGAGCTTCGCTATGTTGAAGTAGATGATCAGTGCGACGGCATCCACAATGGTGGTTATAAACGGAGAGGCCATAACAGTGGGGTCAAAGCCAAGCCTTTTTGCGAGGATCGGGAGGGTACTGCCAACTATGTTAGCGACCAGCACAACCGTAAGCAGGCTTAGGCAGACCACCGCTGCCACCAAGATTGAAACGCGGTCAATAAGCATCAGCTTCACAAAGTTGGCAACAGCGAGAGTGGACCCGCAGAGAATCGCCACAGAGCATTCCTTCAAGAGTATTCTGGGCAAATCGCGGTATCTTATCTCTCCCAGGGACAGTCCGCGAATTATCGTTATCGAAGACTGGCTGCCGGAATTACCTCCCGTATCCATCAGCATGGGAATAAAATTCGTCAGCACAACGCTCGCAGCCAAAGCGTCCTCAAAGTTCTTTATTATCGTGCTGGTAAAGGTCGCGGAGATCATGAGGAAGAGCAGCCACGGAACCCTCTTCCTCCACGTGGCGAGGACCCCTGTCTTCATATACGGCTTGTCAGAGGGGGATATAGCCGCCATCTTCTCTATGTCCTCCGTAGCCTCATCTTGAAGGACGTCTATGGCATCGTCTACCGTCACTATCCCCACAAGGCATTCCTCGGCATCCACCACGGGAAGCGCGAGAAAATCATACTTGCTTAAGATGGAAGCAACCTCCTCCTGGTCAGTATGCGTATATACATACTTGAAGTTGGTCTCCATGATATTGCCTATAACCGCGTCGATCGGCGCTAAAAGCAAATCCTTGACAGAGATTATCCCCAGAAGTTTCCTCTTGGGGTCGGTGACATAGCAGGTGTAGATGGTCTCCTTCTCCACCCCCGTGCGCCTTATCCTCTCAAACGCCTCTGATACCGTCATTCCGCGCTTTAGGTCCACATACTCCATCGTCATGATGGAGCCGGCGCTGTCCTTCGGATAGTTCAGCAGCTGGTTTATGTTATTCCTTGTATCGGCGTCCACATGCCTCAGAATTCTCTTTACGACGTTCGCAGGCATCTCCTCAATCATGTCTACGGTATCATCCAAAAACAGCTGGCCCAGCACCTCGTCCAGCTCTTTGTCGGTAAATGCCGTAATCAGCGTTTCCTGCGCCTCGCTCTCCATATAGGAGAAGGCGTCTGCCGCAAGTTCTTTCGGCAGCAGACGAAACAGGATCGGCATCATCCCCCCGTCAAGGTTCATCAACTCCGCCGCGGCGTCCGCAGGGTTTAAATCTTTTACGAGGGCAGCCACCTCGGCGTACCTCTTCTCTCTCAGCAAATTTTCAATATTTTCTGCCATCCGTCTTTCCTCCCGTCAGCTTGGAGTAAGCATAGGCTTCGGAAGACGGCCAAGGGCGCAATTGCCTTAGCAAGTATTTCGGGCGGAAAAGAGTGGCGCCCCGCCCGTATTCATCAAACATCGTCGGCCATCGCTCCCTGCGCCGTCGCTCTTTCGCGGAACGCTCACTCTCTTCACCTCTTTCTATATTTTTAGATTTAGGGTCTTCCCCGCTAGATAGCTTAAACTTTTTTGTGCCGATTGTCAAGCCGGTGGCCATGAAAATTCGATAATTAGAACAACGCCGGCCAACCTTTCTATTTCACAATAAAATCAGTCAGCTTTTTCTGCCAATAATTAATAGCTTTTTTGCTCTCTCAAACTCTTAATTTTTCGGTATTTAAGCGTTTGATTTCTAATTTTTTACTGTCTCAATTTTTCACTTT
>CAZRQD010000024.1:0-22698 GCA_964602365.1 uncultured Acutalibacter sp.
GCCTCCTTTTCATTTTGATGTATATGTGAAAAATGCCGGAAATAGGTAGTAATTTTTATCTAAATTTGATAGGATTTCAGCTTGAAGGTTTTATTAAGTTGTGATATACTCAATGAAACTGGGGTTGGTATATACTTACCCGCGGTCAAATCAGAAAAGGAAGTTATGCCTTGGAAAATAAGCTCAGTTTAGAGGAGTTTTCAGAATCCGCAGAGCTTTTCGGAAGTTTTGATGAAAATGTCCGTTTGGTAGAGGAGGAGTATGGCGTCAAGCTGGTCTTCAGGGGCTCTGAGCTGAAGATAACGGGGGAAGACCCTGAGAGGGTTGAGCTCGCTACGAGGGCGATAAAGAGCCTGATCTCTTTTATCCGCGGCGGAGGAACACTAAATGAACAGAACGTCCGCTACTGTATGAGCATGGTAGGTGAGGGCGGTGAAGAGAAGTTTGCCGCTCTTGCCGGGGACGTGGTCTGTATCACCAGCAAGGGAAAGCCCATTAAGCCAAAGACAGTCGGGCAGAGAACCTACTGCGACGATATCAAGAGAAATACTGTCACCATAGGCGTTGGTCCGGCCGGTACAGGGAAGACATATCTTGCTGTGGCGATGGCGGTGGCGGCCTTCAGGGCCCAGGAAGTTGAGAGAATAATACTTACCAGGCCCGCTGTGGAGGCGGGGGAGAAGCTGGGCTTTTTGCCGGGAGATTTGCAGCAAAAGGTAGACCCTTACCTAAGGCCGCTATATGACGCTCTTTTTGAGATGCTTGGTGCCGACAGCTACCAGCGCCTTTTGGAGCGCGGAAACATAGAGGTGGCCCCGCTTGCCTATATGAGGGGCAGAACCTTGGATGACAGCTTTATAATCTTAGATGAGGCGCAGAATACAACCAACGAGCAGATGAAGATGTTCCTTACGCGGCTTGGTTTTAACTCCAAGATGGTGATTACAGGCGATATTACGCAGATAGATCTTCCGGAGGGAAAGCGCTCTGGATTAAAGGACGCCATACGAATTTTAAGAGGAGTGGAGGATATAGCGATTTTTCGCTTTACCGAGAAGGACGTGGTGAGGAACAGCCTCGTCTCTGACATTATCAGGGCATATGACCGTTTTGAGCATGCAAGGTAGATTTTGCTGGAAAAATCTGAAGGGAAGGAAAAACATGGAAAAGGTACGCGTAATCATTTCTAACCGCCAGAATCAGGTTAAGATACCCACCGGAATCCGTATGCTCATACGCCGGTGCTGCCATGCCGTGCTGAGGATGGAAAATTTTGAAGATCCGGCTGAGATCAGCGTATCTTTTGTGGATAATGACCAGATCCGCCAGATGAACCGCCAATACCGCGACAAAGACGTTCCGACAGATGTTTTATCCTTCCCAATGGGAGAAAATGGGAATTACGATATCAATCACGAGACAGGGGCAAGGATACTGGGGGACATTGTCATCTCCATTCCAAAAGCGCAGGAGCAGGCGAAACTCTACGGGCATTCGCTTGAGCGGGAGGTGGCCTTTCTCACCGCACACTCCATGCTCCACCTGCTGGGGTATGACCACGAGCGCAGTGGGATAGAGAGGGTTAGGATGAGAGAGAAAGAAGAGATGGTATTAAACCAGCTGGGTCTGCCCGGAAATTCCGGATATACGATGGATGAATGAAAACTATGAATGACCCGGGAAGGAGAACCCTGCTCACCAGCTTTCGCGATGCGGCGAGAGGTGTTTGGGATGGTATAAAGAGCGAGAGAAATATGCGAATCCACGCAGTGGTGGCCGTATATGTACTGGGCTTTTCATTCGGGCTCTCTCTGAGCCGGGCAGAGTGGGCGGTGCTTATTCTTGCCATTGGTGCTGTCACGGGTGCGGAACTCCTCAATACTTCAGTGGAGAAGCTCTGCGATTTTAACGAAAAGCGCATCAACCCCCATATCCGCAGTGTGAAGGATATGGCGGCAGGTGCGGTGCTCTTGTGCGCTGCCTGCGCGGCTCTTGTGGGAGTGGCGGTGCTGTGGAGATCCGAACTCTGGCAATTACTCCTAGGCATAGTCAAGAGTCCCGTAAAACTTCTTCTTCTGCTTTTGTCCGCCGTGATAGCGGTTGTATTTATAATTCTGGGGCCTTCCGGTATTTGGGAGAAACTCAGGGTGAGAAAAAAATCTTAAAGCAAGTTTTTAGGAGATTGTTCTTTTATGGATGATTTAGACAGCAGGCGCTCCGCTTTCTGCGCCATTGTTGGAAGGCCGAATGTGGGGAAATCGAGAATACTGAATAACTTTGTGGGGAAAAAGGTGACGATAGTATCTCCAAAGCCGCAAACCACGAGGAACCGAATCCTCGGTGTGGCGACAAGGGGGGACTTTCAGCTTGCGTTTCTGGATACCCCCGGACTATTAAAACCGAGGAATTCTCTTGGCGATTATATGGTCCATTCCGTAGAGGCAGCTCTTGGCAGCGTGGATTTCTGCCTGCTTGTGGTGGAGGCTGACAGCCCAATATCAAACGCGGATTTTGACCTCATGCGGCGCTTTAAAGACGAGAAACTTCCGGCTGTTCTGGCCATTAATAAGATAGACCTTTTAGAGGATAAGACCAGGCTGATGGGACAGATCGAGGCATATATGCGGCTTTTCGACTTTAGCGCGGTTGTTCCTGTTTCCGCAAGAACCGGCAGCGGGATGGAAGACCTTTGGGGGGAGCTCATAAAGTTTGCAGAGCCTGGCGGATTCCTCTTCCCGGAGGATACGCTTACGGACCAGCCTGAACATAAGATAGCCTCTGAGATGGTGAGGGAGAAGATTCTCATGACACTTAGGCAGGAGGTTCCCCACGGCGTCGCCGCTGTTACCGAGGAGTTCAAAGAGCGCGGCGATATCCTAGATATAATGGTCACAATCTACTGCGAGCGCGAGAGCCATAAAGGTATTATCGTAGGTAAGGGCGGGGAGACCATCAAAAAGATCGGGACCCTTGCGCGCGGGGACATGGAGCGATTCTTCGGCTGCAGGGTTAATCTGGATCTCTGGGTAAAGGTGAAGGAGGACTGGCGCACACGTCCGCAGGTCCTAGAGAGTCTTGGATTTTCATCTAGGGATTTTAACGACCTTGACAGTTCAAATTTTTCTGATGCCGAGGATGAGCAGTAGTTTTGACAAGCCCTGAGAACATTTTTGGGCATAATCGTCTCATCTGCTGGGGGAGGCCGTCACTGGAGAGGTTACCTTCACCCCGATACAGCCGACCAGTTTACTTGGGTCAGCAACAAAAATAAAACTGGCGGTCTCCGCTTAGATTACTTTTTTGTGTCGGAACAGCTTAAGTCCGCCATCGCGCAAGCAGAGATTTTGCGCGAAAAGGCCACAACAGACCACTGCCCGATAATACTCGGTTTGGATCTGTAAATAGACGCAGGTGTATTTTCCCCTCATAAGAACTCTCGGAGTGTATAGGGTAGATGGTAGCCCCATAAAGAGTTTGAAAAAAAGATAGGATAGTTGAACCCGGCGCTCGCTTTGAGTACAAATATATGATGGGTGAGAGCTTGCTGTTCCTCGACCCTTCCAAAATGCATTTATCCACTAAAACGGGAGTAGAACCCCGAAATTATACCCCGGATGAAGGTAAATACTGCTCTCAATGCCCGTTTTATATACACGGTTTTTGTGCTGTTAAATGTCCATTCTCAGCTGAACGACGTAACACAGCAAAAATATATGAGTATTTGCTGGATAAGTATGGAACGGATTTGTTTAAAGGAGCGGAGGCCTTTATCAGGAAATATGATGTTGAATGAGATAATGTGTAATTATAAAACTCGTTTTTTGTTGTAAGCAATGATGAAGTTGAATTTCATTTGCCGCATTACGATAGTATTATTCTAATTAAATACGAAAATATAGCGGAGATATGGAAACAGATATACGAAAACAAATACACATATAATGCGGAAGACAGAGTGTTACTACAAGCATTGATAGAAAGCAGTGTTGTTAATTGAAAGAAAAGTTGAAAAAATATTCATTAATATATTTTCTCTACTTTTTCGTTTTTTTATGCATAGGTGGTTTGGATAAAGTAATAGCTCTTTATTTTAACAGTACAAAAAACGGCGCTGTATACTACGGATTCTTTTTAACAACTATGTCATTGGTTGAAATTGTGCTTCCTACAATCGGCAACAGACTATCAGAGAGGATCGGCTCAAAAAAGACAACATATTTATATTTTTCGATTGCCATTTTAATAGCATTTTCTCTGTATTTTTTACATTTCGGATACATACTGTCCATTGCGGCGTTTGTAATTATTTGCGGCTCACGGACAATTTTTAACTTTTCGGTTGGTAACGACATTAACTTCTCGATTGACAACTCCGAAAAGGGAAAGTATTTTGCAGGTCGAGACTTGTTTTTAAATTTTGGTATTTCTGTGGGCTTGCTGTTAGCAGGTCTAATAGAAAACCCAAGGCTTGCAATCTTAGTACTGTCGATACTCCTGTTTCTTCCATGTGTCCTTGTTAGACTTTTGAAACTAGACCATCAAAGTTTAAATGAACTAAATGAATTAGAAGAAAAACAGACAATATCTTCCCTGCGTTCAATATTTAGACATAAAGAGTTTGTGGCTTTTCTAGGGATTAGCATCCTTGGCTCAATATATGGCAGTTGTAATATTTTTATTCCCTTTTTAGCTGTTGAGGTAGGATTAAATTATAGCGAAATACTTGCTTCGTTTGCAGGGCTCGAAATGATTAACGCAATTCTTGCTTTCTTTGTGGGCAGCATGGCAGACCGGAAGAGCAAAAAAATATTTTATATTATTGATGTTGCCTCTGACTTTATTCCGGCTTTGATTTATACTTTTACCAGAAACGCAGGGGTTTTCTTTATTGCACTAGTGTTCGCCGCATTTAAAGATGTCTTTGCTCCTACCACATTTGCTTATAAGTATGAGGTATTTGGAATGTTTAACGACCAAGATTCTAAATTTGCCTTGGCAGCGCTTGAATCTGTTACGAATGCGTTTACATTTGCTATGCCGACAGTAATGGGATTAATTTGGAATCGCATCGGGAGCAAGGTGTTTATTATATCGCTAATCACAATCTTTTTTTCAGTCATTCTTGCCATTTTCTTTTTACCAAATACTTCACACATCACCAAAAAGTCAGAATAAAGCGTACAATACCGAATCCCCCTCGACAAGACAGAATATCAGAAAAAGTACAACAACCTCTCGCGGAGGTTCGATGATGCCAAAGCAAAGTTGGAAATCGCCAAAGCGCAAGTTGCGGACAAGGCCACTCGCCGGGCTACGATTGAGGACTTCCTCGCAGAGCTTCGATCGCTGAACGGCCCCGTCACGGAATTCGATCCCATACTTTTCAGCCGACTGGTGGATTTCTACACGGTGTACGGCAAGGACGATGTCCGGGTGACATTCAAGAACGGGACGGAAATAAAGGCATAAAAATACCTCTCGGCTACGATGGTCGGGAGGTGTTTTTATGCTCGTTAAACTGGAAGTTACTGATTCCATTCGTATTCCGACTGCCATCCATCTGGGATGTCGGTAACATTTATTTCCCTTAACAGCATAGCAGCATCATGAGGAAACGAATTTACAATCCATTCATCGGCTGAACATCCTTTTAGTTCATAAACTCTATTGTCCTTATCTACATCTACGATTCCGATTTGCTTTCCACGCTCACCATAAGCAGATAAAGCACCATAAGGAACATAGGTTTTATCACCCCATACAATAGCTGCATAATCATCAGTCACAGATGTTGTCATATCTGCTAAATCTTGTTTAGAGCAAGAGCATAACGAAATAGCTAAAACAACAAGCATAAATATGGAAAATGTTCTTTTCATTGCAATCCAATTCCCTTCTGTTAAATTCCAATTTTATCGTTTATCTGTAAAACTTACCCTCCTAAACTCAAGCCGCCGACCCTTCATTAAATTGTATCTTTTTCTGCGTAAAACTATCAAACAGAAATATACTCTCAAAACACCTGTCTGTCAAGTAAAAAAGAGGGTCCCGATGATTTGAGGAACTCTCTTTTTTTACGCTCTAGTACTCGTACTCCTCCTGCTCAAATATATCGCTTTCCATTGAGAGCATATAATCAATGAGTATCTCTGTCCTGTTATCCAGAATATGAGATAGGCCATAATAGATGTGATATTGTATTTCGGTCTCACAAAGTCTGTGTACCCGTAGAATTCTCCGTCACTGCCCGGCGGCGCGGGGTTTAGATTTTCTTCGTTTGTCACTTTCCAGACCTCCTGTCTTAAAATTTATAGCTGTTTTTCTGGAACAGTTCAAAGTATACTCCGGCACCGGCAAAGCTTAACTGAGCTCCGCTCTGAACGACTCTTCAAGTTTTTCTAGGATATTTTTCTAGGATACTGTCAACGGGACGTCCCTGACTTATACATCTCAAAGTACGGGAATATACCGTCGGCAACAGAGACATCCCGGGCATCAAAAGGCAGGCGTTCACAGTGCTTTTTATTGATTTTAAAAAGATCCAGTTTTTTGTCCAAAATTAATGTTTACTCTCTCAAGCGCTTGACATTACAGAACATATGTTCTATAATCAACAATAGAACGTATGTTTGGAGTGAATGTGATGGAGGATTGGTTTATCTGCTGCGATCTCAAGTCTTTCTATGCCTCTGTGGAGTGCGTAGACAGGGGATTGGATCCCCTAAAGACAAACCTTGTGGTAGCGGATGAGAGCCGGACAGATAAGACCATCTGTCTCGCGGTGACTCCTCCCTTAAAAAAGCTTGGAGTGCCTGGAAGGGGCAGACTGTTTGAGTTGAAGCAAAGACTGGCGGAAATAAAGACCTTTACCGGAAAACAGATAGATTTTATTACCGCCGTGCCGAGAATGCAGAGATATCTGGACGTGTCTACGGAAATTTACACGATATATCTCAAGTATATCGCGCCGAAAGATATTCACGTCTATTCTGTGGATGAGGCGTTCATAGATGTAACCCGCTATATGGATATGTACGGCATGGATGCGCGTGAGCTGGCAGAAAAAATCATCTGTGATATCCAGAAAACTACAGGTATTGCCGTCACCCTAGGGATCGGAACAAATCTGTATCTCGCAAAGGTGGCAATGGATATATCGGCAAAGAAGATGGGACCTGACAGTGATGGAGTGAGAATAGCCGAACTCAACGAGTTTAGTTTCCGCACAAAACTCTGGGATCACAGACCTATCATGGATTTTTGGATGACGGGGAGAGGAATCGCTTCTCGCCTTGCTAGACTTGGCGTATATACCATGGGAGATTTGGCAAAAACCAGTCAGTGTGGCGAAGACACACTCTTTAGGGAGTTCGGTGTAGAGGCGGCGATCATAATAAACCACGCCTGGGGATTAGAGTCCGCCACTATCAAGCAAATAAAAGGGTATCGTTTTAAGACAACCTCTAAAGGCTCAGGGCAGGTACTGAAGCGCGGGTATACCTACGAGGAGGCAAGAAATGTTATAAGGGAGATGACAGAGCAGGTCATCTTGGATTTGGTTGACATGGATCTTGCCGCTGAGGGATTTACCCTCTATGTGGGTTATGAGCATCTGCAAGGCGATATAGCGTCATATTCTGGAAATCTTCACACAGACCATTATGGCAGAAAGGCTCCTGTCTCTGCCCATGGAACTGTTAAACTCAATACGCCAACAGCGGCACCGTCTAAGATAGTACCTGCTGTTATGGGACTTTTTGACAGGATTGTGGACAGGGGCCTTCTGTGTAGGCGCTTAAACGTTACAGCCATACGTCTGAATCCAAGAGAGGGGAAAGTATCGCAATCAGAGCTATTTTCAAACTTAGAGGATAGCGATGCAGAAATTGATTTGATTAAAGCAGAGCTGGATCTTCAGCATCGCTTTGGTAAGAACAGCATATTTAAGGGCAATGATCTCTACGAGGCTGGCACGACTATAGAGCGCAACGAACAGATAGGCGGGCATAGAAAATAGTAATAGCCAATATTCGTATCATTCTGAGAGTTTGATGAAGGAAACGGTATTTTACGGCGAAAAGCGATAACTTCCACAACCATTCGTAAACTTACTGCATGACAAACAATTTTATACAGAAGAGGAGATAGGCAATAATTTATTTCATACAAAAAGAGTCTGGATTTTTCTTAAAAATATGCATACAAAAGTTTTCAAAGACACATGACCTGGCATGTATGCATTTTTATACATACTATATCTTGTAACTTTACAGAATCATTTACAGAGGTTATACGGTAGTTAACATAATATAGGATACATAAATTTTAGAAGTTTAAATAATTTTTTGGGGAAATGCATTTTTCCTATTGCAAATTAAAGAGAGATAATATATACTATGTGGCGGTAGGGTATGGGCTGCCGCTTTTTGAGGACGGTTCCGACTTTTTGCTTGTATCTTCTTTTGGCCTTTCTTGATTCAGTAGTTTAGGCAACCTTAGTTGCTAATAATTTTTTCTTATCTGTTTTTGAAAATTTTCCAGCGTTTTCCACATGCTGGCTATTCTTTAACTTTTTTACGAAGCGGGGATTTCTATGACCAATTACCTTGACAGCTTTAATGATTATCTGTTAAAGCAGAAGAATGGATCTTCAAACACCAGAGAGTCTTATGTCAGGGACGTACACCATTATCTTGATTTTCTCTCCCTTAAAAATCTTGATCCTGCCAGTGCTGATCAGGATGATATTGAGAGTTTTGTATCCAGTTTAAAAGTTAAGAATAGATCTGCGCAGACGATTGCACGAAACTTAGCCTCTGTTCGCTGCTTTTATAAGTTTTTGATGATTAACGGACTCGCTGACAATAATCCCGCAAAGGGTGTTAAGGTTGAAAAAGTTGATAAAAAACTCCCCCAGGTCTTAAGCGGGAAAGAAATCGAACTTCTGCTTGCCCAGCCAGACGTGACTGAGCCCAAAGGCTGCAGGGATAAGGCCATGCTTGAACTTTTATATGCGACGGGTATTAGAGTTTCTGAGCTTATCAGTATGGATACAACAGACATTAACTTGAGATCCGGCGTGCTTTATTGTCGCGGAAATAAGGGCGTCAGGGCTATTCCGGTCTATCCTGAAGCCATTGTCGCTGTATCTGATTATATCTATCGGATGCGTAGCCTCATCGCGAGTCCGGAAAGCGGAAACGCTCTTTTCGTAAACCTTAACGGAGGCCGCCTGACCAGACAGGGTTTCTGGAAAATAATAAAGGGCTATGCCAATGACGCGGGGATAAAGCAGGAAATTACTCCTCACACCTTGAGGCATTCCTTCGCATTGCACCTTCTTGAGAATGGTGCTTCTGTAAAGGATATTCAAACCATGATGGGACATGCTGACATTTCTTCAACGCAAGTATATGTTCAGCTTCTTGACAGTCATATTAAACAGGTTTATACTGACAGTCATCCCAAGGCTAAGCTTGGTTGAATTATTTTTTCTGTAGGCGGGGGTGCTACTATGGCGTTTTTAGGTCTGTTTGGTAACTATACTAAGCCCGGTCCCGGTGTAAGCAAGGACGAGCCACCAAAAGCGGCTCCTATACGTTTTTTTGAGATCTATTTCCGTAAATTCACAAAACTTTGTCAGGCTAACCTGATTTTTGTCATTCCGTTTGCAGCAGTGGTCGCTCTCATGGTTCTCCTATATTCCAAAGGGACCCATTATGTTCTGCAATTTGGCTCTGGGGACTCCCTAGTAGTTATGGATGTTTGGTCTCGCTTTGTTGTGCCGATCCCTCTCATCTTATTGTCTCCGTTTATTGCTGGCCTAACATACATAACGAGAAACTTCACGCGGGAGGAACATGCCTTTGTTTGGTCCGATTTTTGGGACGCGGTTAAAGGAAACTGGAAATATTTTCTTATAAATGGCTGTATAGTTTATGTAGTATATGCTGTTCTCTCTTTTGCGATGACTTATTATCAGAGCCGCGCGGCTGAGCAGAGTCTTTTCTATGTCCCCTACTGGATGTGCATCCTTTTTGGGATAATCTTTATCTTTGCTCAGTATTACCTTCCCGTCATGTTTATCACGTTTGATTTGAAATTTAAGCAATTCTACAAGAACGCGTTCATTTTTGTTGTTGCGGGGTTTTGGCGCAATATTCTGCTCACAGTCATTTTTGGGGTTCTTATCTACCTTGCGGTGGCTGTAATTCCGATAATAAACCTCACTGTTTTTATCTTCTTCCTGCTTCTCCTTTTCGTACTATTTTCGTTCATCAGCTATCTGATCAATTTTGTAGTCTATCCCGTAGTTGACCGGTATATGGTAAAACCATATGAAAAACAGCAGGCGGTGGAGAGGGGGGAGATCGCCCCGGATGATTCTGATTTAAAATTCCGGTCTGCTGCTGAGATTGTCGCTGAAGAGCGTGAAGAGGCGTTTTATGCTCCACCTGAGGAATCTGAGAGCGAGAGTGAGGATGACGAGGATAAATACGTTTTTATAAACGGTAAGTTGGTCAAAAGGTCTGAGCTAAAGGAAAGTGAAAGAAAATATCTTGAAGAGCAACAGCAGTAAAATGCCTTTCTAAAGCTTTTTAGCTGCTTAAATTAAAGAGGGCGGGGATTTACTCCTCGTCCTCTTCGTTTTTTTCTTGAGAGTTTTCAGTTTCCCCATTTTGTGCCGGAATTACATTGGCCAGAGGATTAGATTTTATTGCCTCCTCTATCTGTTCATTCGACAGATGAGTATATATCTCAGTAGTTCCCAAATTTGCATGGCCTAAGATTTCTTTTAAAACCCGGATATCTACATGACCGTAACGGTACATTAATGTAGCGGCTGTATGCCTAAGCTTGTGAACGGAATATCCGGTTCCTCCCAAACCTATTTTTTCAAGGTACTTCTTGACCATTGCCTGTACCATTTTTACGCTGATGCGAGTACCTCTGTTGCTTAGAAATAGGGCATTTTTATCTTTAACACCATCTTTAGGACGCACGGCCAAATAATCGGATATTGCTTTGAGGCAGGCTTCGTTCAGATATACTATTCGTTCTTTGTTACCTTTTCCTATAATTCGAAGTGTATCGTTATTTCTCATAACGTCGCTGAGATTTATAGAGACCAGTTCTGACACACGCATTCCACAGTTAAGAAATAAAGTTAAAATACAGCGATCACGTTCAGCATTCTTGCCATCTACAGAATTTAAAAGATCGACACTTTGTTCGAGAGACAGAAAATGGGGAAGAGATGAAGCCTTTTTTGGAGGAACCAAGTTCTCTGTAGGATTTTCAGAGAGTAATTTCTCGTGCACTGTGAGATAGTTAAAAAATGATTTCAGAGAGGTAGATTTTCTCTGACGTGTTGAGCTTATGTTATTGCGCTCATCAGCGACAAAGTTCATAAACTGGAACACGTCAAAAGTTTTGATAGAACGAATGAATTCAAGATCAACGTCTTTTACAGGAATATCTTCAAACTCCGTATCAGGACTTACTAGGCCGCGGTCGAGCTTGATAAATCTGAAAAATGTCCTGAGGTCCAGACAATATTCATCGACTGTTTTGGCAGAAAGTCCGCGAACATTTCTGAGGTACATTGAATAATTGATAACAATGTCGCTCATCTCATCTCTGATAGAAAAAGCCATATACCGTATCCCCCAAGATTTAAACTCCCCTAAATTATACAAAATAATCATTTTGTATAATTTTGTCTATTTCTTAAACTGTACTTCCCCAAGCAATACTCCGCCACTTAAACCGACGCCTCGAATGCTTCCCGGACATTTCTCGCTCCAACAATCTCAATATTATGGTTTGAAGAAATTTTTTTCAATGAATGATATGGTAAAATACATTTGGAAAAGCCAAGCCTAGCCGCTTCTGCGATTCTGAGATCGACTTGTCCTACACTTCTAAGTTCCCCTGCCAAGCCAATTTCACCAAATGCAAGCGTATCCTGTTTTATAGGCATGTCCTTCAAACTTGAGATCATTGCAAGTGCCACGGCAAGGTCCGCTGCGGGTTCATCCAGCCGAAGTCCTCCCACAATATTCAGATAAGCGTCAAGATTAGAAAAATAATAACCTGCCCTCTTTTCCAGAACAGCTAAGATCAGTGCCATCCGGTTATAATCAAAGCCTGTTGACATTCTCCTTGGAGTGCCATAACTTGACTGGGTTGCAAGTCCCTGAACTTCAGCAAGTATTGGCCTTGAGCCCTCAATGACAGCAGTGACGCAGCTTCCCGAAACATTCACTGGTCTTCCTGAAAGCATTGCCTCGGAGGGATTGTCAACCTGCCTAAGACCGGAATCACACATATCAAACACGCCTATTTCATTTGTGGAGCCAAAGCGGTTTTTCGTGGCACGTAATATCCTATAGGCCATTTGCCGGTCCCCCTCAAAATAAAGGACCGTATCGACAATATGTTCCAGTACCTTTGGTCCGGCAATGGCACCGTCTTTGTTCATATGCCCAACGATTATGATGGGAATATCAAGCGTCTTTGCACATCGCATCATGATATTCGTACACTCTCTTACCTGTACAACGCTTCCCGGCGATGATGAGAGCTCCGTATAATTCATGGTCTGGATAGAATCTATCATCACAAGTCCCGGTTTTTCAGATTGTACGGTATCCGAAACCGCTTGAACGTTCGTCTCTGTCAATATTTGCAGGTTCTCACTGTTCACACCAAGCCTTGAAGCCCTAAGTTTAATCTGTCTTGCAGACTCCTCGCCAGAAACATAGAGAACGTTAAGAAAATTTCCAAGATATTCGCATATCTGCAAAAGCAGTGTTGATTTCCCGATACCTGGATCACCGCAGATAAGAATCAGCGATCCCTTTACAATTCCGCCGCCCAGAACCCGGTCCAATTCACTTAGCCCGGTTTTATAGCGCTCTTCCCCTTCGGTATTTATCTCACGAATACTGACAGGTTTTGTAACTTTATTTGACAAACTCCTGATATCATTTCCCTTTGCGGAGGCTGTTTCTTTTATTACCTCCTCCATGGAGTTCCAGCTGCCACATGCGGGACATTTTCCCACCCATTTTGCGGTCTCAAAACCGCACTCGCTGCACTGGTATACAACCTTTGCCTTAACCGACATGATCTCCCCCCTCTTCTCTGTCTCTATTTAGATTTTCCTTGTCTAAGTCGCTTTTGCTTCTCCAAAATCATTTTCCTTCTTCTATACTCCTCCAAAGTACCTAACGACAGTTCTCCTCTATCTGAAATTGAGATTACAGAACCTTCTTTGGCGTCTTTAGGCAATCTCCAAATTTCTATCTCGGTATGAGAACCATCGCAATTTTCACAGACAGCATATTCTCCCTCAAAACGATCTACTATTAACCATTTCATATAAAAACCTACTGACTCTCCCCTGATTTAATTTTTAGTTACCTCTAATGTGTTGAATTCAAAATCTCACTTCAGCGAATTGACTATCTCTTTAAAGTGCTTCCCCCTCACCTCGAAATTCGGGTATAGGTCAAATGCAGCAGATGCCGGGGACAGGGATACAATATCTCCGGGTTTTGCCCTAGATCTGGAAAGATCCACAGCCTCCCGCATATTTCCTGCCCTCAATATCTCAGGAGACCCGGGAGAATAATCCCTGGAAGACTTGACAGCGCTTTCTATCTTATCCGCGGTTGAACCCATGAGAACAAGCGTCTTAACCCTGTCGCAGATGACATTTCCAAGGGTATCATAAGGTATATGCTTGTCATATCCTCCAGCGATCAGAATTATTTTGCGGTCAAAAAGCGATAACGTCCCGGCAATCGTCCTTGAAGGGGAACTGGCGATGGAGTCATTATAGTATCTTACCCCATCAAACTCCCTGACAAATTCTGATCTATGTTCCACACCGGCGAACCTCTTTGCCACAGACCTTATTGCCTCAGCGCTGACATCTCCCCAGACCGCCCCGATGGCGGCCATATAGTTCTCAACATTGTGCCAGCCCGGAAGTAAGATATCTTTAATGGGAAGTACCGGTTCTCTATTGACGTAAATCTCCCCGCCGTCGCAGTATACTCCTCTTTCCACCGGAGTTCTTCTGCTGAACATCCAACAGTCTCCGCGGACACCGGAGGCAAATCCCGCCGTAATATTGTTATCGGCGTTAAGTACCGTTCTGGACCCTGCCCTTTGGTGCAGATAGATATTCCTTTTAGCGTCTATATACTCTTCCATATCTTTATGGACGTCCAGATGGTTTGGCGCCAAATTTGTCACCACTGCCACATCGGCAGGTTCCCTCATAGAGATAAGCTGAAAGCTGGAAAGTTCTACCACCGCACGGTCATCGTCTCCTATCGTATCTATCTCAGGCAAAAGAGGTTTTCCAATATTTCCCCCAAGATGTACCGCATACCCCTGCTCTTTTAGAAATTCAGAGATTATGGTTGAAGTTGTTGTTTTTCCGTCACTGCCTGTTACCGCGTAAATCTTACAAGGACAGATCGAGAAGAATACCTCCATTTCGCTGGTGACTACTGCGCCTCTCCTCCTGGCATCTGTAAGCTCTGGAAGATAAAAATACATCCCCGGCGTGCGAAAGATGATATCCTCCGTAAGGTTTTCAAGATATCCATCTCCCAGCTTCAGTGTGACGCCCGCTTTTTTCAAATCCTCCTCTACCTCGCCCAACTCTTTGAGCGGCTTGTGGTCTCTGACAGAGACTTTCGCGCCATGCTTTAAGAATATCTCAATCAACGGAAGGTTGCTTCTCCCAATCCCGCAGAAAGCTACGGCCTTTCCTTTAATGCTCTCAAAATATCTCTTTGCCGTCAAATTGTCCACCCCCCAGTTTAGATTTGCCATCTCTGTTTTATCTCCAAAATTGCTGCCCTGAGTTCTTTCTCATCTTCTTCCCCTCTGCCGCGAACAGCTCCTTTAAGTCTGCCGGAGAGATCTCTTAAAACTTTTCCGGCGTATGCCCTGCTGTCAGCGTTCTCTGGGGATAGTCTCCCCATATATGGATATGAGGAAGTTATAGGCAGAGGATCTCTCCCAAATTCAGCGGAAAAGGCGCAGTACGGTCTTCCGTTATCCAGTACTGCCTGCTCCCTAATGATATATAGTCCCAAAGATGAGAGTCCGCGCCGCAGCGAATCAGCAGACGACATTGGTCCCAGGACCAGATGGTGGGGAAATTCTGCCAGATCTGGAGCACCTCGCAGGATCGACAGGATTGTCTCCCCTCCCATCCCGGCAATGACTATATTCATCGGTTCCTGCGGGTGAAAGCCTGAAAGGCCTTCAGCTTTAAAGAACTTTATCTTTTCGGCAACCCCATACCGGAGAGCGTTTTTCTTGGCGGATAAAAGAGGACTTTCTCGCAAATCGCTGGCATAGGCCTCATTTAATCTGCCGCTCTTTATAAGCCAGATGGGAAGGTATCCGTGATCTGTCCCGACATCCCAAAGCGGGAGGCTGGGAGACATAAGCTCTGCGCATAAAAGGAGACGAGGCTCCAGCTTGAAAAGCGGTCTTGCCATTTTTTCACCGTGAGATTTCTGATGTTATTTTGATATCTTAAGAAAAACTGCGAAAAAGAATAATATGGACTAAAATAGGAATCTCAAGCCTTGAAGAAGGTTTAAAAGACTTAGTTTTAATTTCTTACCAGCAGTTAAGGTCTGGCGGCTTACACCGTCCGGAATCTCAAAATCGTTATAATTTAGGACCGTGACGGAATCAGCCTCATACTTTCGCATATAACCTCTCAACTGCTCTGTGACCTCTTCACTGTCAATTACCAGCATAAGTTCGGTATCGAGATAAACGCTGCGCATGTCCATGTTCAGAGAGCCCACAACCGCGACCCTATTACCTAGGGTGAGACTTTTGCAGTGGTATGATATCCCGCCCTCGTATTCGAAAATTTTTAACCCTGTATCTATCAGCCGCCTTTTATTTCTAATATAGTCAGAGGCGCCGAAGAGATTCGCATTATTTGCGGGAGAATTTGTAAGAAGATAGGTATCCTGTCCCCTAGCACAGACTTCCCTGAAAGAGTTGTACATCCATTTATTACAGATGATATAGGGCGTGTGGATATAGATGTCTCCATCGGTCCTCTTCATAAGCTCCGCAAGCTTATAGAAAACAGTGGGCTCCTTTGCGAAAACATGGGTCGGATTGGATAGGAGAGTCACTTTATTCGTCTTTAGCGTAATTTTCTCATAATCGCAATACTCGAAAACTTCGGGGGATCTGTCCCGAATTTTTTTGTAGCGCTCTTCAAGTTCCACCCCGGCGGCTATGATCTTCTTTCTTGATCCCCCGCGGGATAGAGGCCTTGACTCCTTTAAGTTCCAAACGGAATCAAAATAGTTTTCAACCTGGTGGATGGAGCTGTCCTTGCTTTCCGGAGAACCTGTGTAAACAAGCACGTCCCTGTCATGGTTTTTGTAGCCGTTATCTCCAAGAAAGAAGTCGTAGGTATTTCTGCCGCCCAGAATATAGACATAGTCATCAACTATCAGGTATTTATCATGAAGCCTCCCCATGGATTTCCACGGTTTTAAAAAGCTTATCCTGTTATATATCCTGATATCCACCGTCTCCATCTCAGAGAGGGCCTCAAAATAACAGTTCTTGTCCATCCCAAGTGAAGCAGTTGAACCGTCTGAAATAATCTTGATTTCCACTCCCCTCTTAGCCGCGGCGAGGAGAAAGGCAAGGATATCCTTACCGCTCTCGTCGGCGCGAAACTCGAAAGTTGAGAGGATAATTCTCTCCTTTGCCTGGTTTATCATCCTGAGCCTCTCAAACAATGCCTCTTCATTGTCATCTATGACGGAGACTTTGTCGGGAGAGGGAAAATCAGAATAGAAGTCCCCCGCATTGAAAGCTTCAGCACTTTTTTCATTTATTGTTGGCTGTCTCGTGTAGGAGATGACAATGCCAACTATATTGTAGAGGAGTAAAAGTAAAACAAAACCGACCAGAGATAATAGAACTTTTGCCATTTCAAATAATTCGACCTTCAAAGAAATATATAAACTGCTGACAATAAACCCAAAAAACCCAACCCTTTTTCTCAAAAACCGCCGGGATATTCAGAGATCCCTTTGCCAGTACTTTCTGTCCAAGGTGCGGTACTGCACGGCCTCGGCCACGTGGGGAGTGTCAATCTTAGAGGCGCCCTCCATGTCTGCAATGGTCCTGGCAAGCTTTAATATCCTGCGGTAGGCCCTGCCGGATAACCCCAGCTTTTCAAAGCTTTGTTCCATCAGTTTTAACGCTGAGGGTGTGGGTTCACAAAAATCGTTGAAAAGAGAATCGGGGATTTGAGAGTTAGTTGTAAAGCCAAGTCCCTCATATCTTTTCTTTTGGATTTCTCTCGCCCTTGCAACCCTCTCACGAACCTGCTTGGAACTCTCCCCTGCTCCCTTTTGGGAGAGCTGCTCAAACTCCACAGGCGGGACCTCGATATGGAGATCCATCCTGTCTAGAAGCGGACCAGAAATTCTCTCAAGATATCTGTCTATGGCCTTTGGACTGCAAGTGCACGGCCTTGTAGGGTGTCCAAAATACCCGCAAGGGCAGGGATTCATCGCTGCGACGAGCATGAACCTTGAGGGGAAAGAAGCGGAGCCAACAGCCCTCACCACCTCTACTGTGCCATTCTCAAGCGGCTGCCTTAAGGCCTCTAATGCGGCGCGGGAGAATTCCGGAAGTTCGTCTAAGAACAATACCCCGTTATGCGCCAGGGATATCTCCCCCGGCTTTGGAATACTTCCTCCCCCTGTAAGCCCTGTGGTAGAGGTTGTGTGGTGGGGAGAGCGGAATGGCCTGTTCCGCATAAGCGAAACGCCTTCAGGAAGTTTGCCGGCAACGGAATATATCTGCGTCGTCTCCAACGCCTCCTCGTAGGACATTTCCGGGAGGATTCCGGGCAGGCGTTTTGCCATCATGCTCTTGCCGGAACCGGGAGAACCCAGCAGGAGAATATTATGCCCGCCGCTTGCAGTGATCTCCAGCGCGCGCTTTACCTCCGGCTGGCCCTGAACATCAGAGAGATCCAGCTCTGGCAGAAGCTGCTGTTCCTCTGGCAGAGGGACGGCCGGTGCCAGCGGCGCTTCGCCCGTTAGATGAGATATGAGCTCTGGGACGGTTTCCACGGGATATACTGTCAAACCGTCAGCAACTGCGGCCTCCCCTGCGTTGGCCTTGGGAACAAACATTATGCGCACGCCCGCTTTTCTTGCGGCTATCGCCATTGCCAAAACCCCCTGGACCGGTCTGACCTGCCCGGAAAGAGAAAGCTCCCCCAAGAATACCGCATCGGCTATCTCCGCCTTTAACTGTCTGGTGGCCATGAGGAGAGATATGAGAAGAGGAAGATCATAAAGCGGTCCGGCCTTTTTCCTGTCCGCGGGGGCAAGGTTCATCGTAATCCTTCCGACAGGGAAGTCAAACCCGCAGTTTTTGAGTGCGGAGCGCACCCTGTCCCTGGATTCCTTGACGGCGGCGTCCGGCAAACCAACTATTTCAAAAGAGGGAAGGCCGTTAGATATGTCTGTCTCCACCTCTACGGGGAAGGCCTCCATACCGAAAATACCCATACTGTGAACACGAGCTACCAAGAGAATTCCTCCAAAAACTTTCTTTAGAACAGCCAAAATTCCCAATAAGACAGGCTAAAACGGTCTATTTTATAAGCATAGCATCCCCAAAACTGAAGAAACGGTATTTTTCTTTTACCGCCACCTCATACGCATGCAGGATATTCTCCCTGCCGGCCAAGGCAGAAACAAGCATGATAAGGGTGCTTTCAGGAAGATGAAAATTTGTGATAAGTGCGTCCAAACCCAGAAAAGTATACCCGGGATAGATAAAGATGTCTGTATAGCCCTCGCTCTCCCGAAACTCTCCCTCTTTGCGCATTACGGATTCCAAAGTGCGGCAGCTCGTGGTCCCCACGGCTACAATCCTCTTCCCCTCATCTCTGGTCACTCGCAAAAGTTCGGCGGTTTCCTTGGGCATATGGTAGTGTTCGGAATGCATTTTGTGCTCGCCAATCTCCTCCTCTTTCACGGGACGGAAGGTTCCCAATCCCACATGGAGAGTTACAAAAGCAATCCTCACGCCCTTTTCAGCGAGCCTTCCCAGCAGCTCATCCGTAAAATGCAGCCCCGCTGTGGGAGCAGCGGCGGACCCAAGCTCCCTAGAATAAACCGTCTGGTAGCGCTCCCTATCCTTAAGCTCTGTTTTGATATACGGCGGCAGAGGCATCTGCCCTATCTGTTCAAGGACGGAGTAGAAATTCCCGGAGAAATCAAACCTGACATGCCTAATACCCTCGGGAAACTCCCCCGTGACCTCGCCGGTCATATTCCCAAAAGAGAACCTGCTCCCCTCCCGCGCGCGCTTTGCGGGGCGGGCAAGCACCTCCCAGGTCCTGTCTCCAAGATCTCTTAGCAGGAGAAATTCCACCTTGGCACCCGTAACATCTTTTGTTCCAAAGATCCGCGCGGGTATCACGCGGGAATCGTTGAGCACAAGACAGTCTCCCGCCTCTAGATAATCCGCAATGTCCCTGAAAATTCTGTGTTCGATAGCGCCGGTGTTTTTATCAAGCACCATAAGTCTTGAGGAGTCGCGGGGCTCCGCTGGGGTCTGCGCTATCAGTTCTTCTGGCAGATCAAAATAGAAATCATGGGTCTTCATAATCTTACAGTTCTCTTTCTGCATGGGCTCTGAAAAAAGTTGACAAAAACAGTTAGCGGGGATAAAATAAGGCAAAGGAATTCCCTCTCCTAGATATTATACACTGTAAATAGTTTTTTTCAAGTCTTTAATGAAAACTGGGGCTTGCGGAGGAAAATTATGAGACGTTATAGAGTCGGCGTTATCGGGTGCACGGGAATGGTGGGGCAGCGCTTTATAGAGCTTATTGACCGCCACCCTTGGTTTACCATTTCAGCGCTTGCGGCAAGTTCGCGCTCCGCTGGAAAATCCTATGAGGAGGCGGTTAGAGGACGCTGGTATTTGGACATTCCCATCCCCGAAAGCGTAAAGGGAATGAAGGTTTACGACGCTGAGAGAGATATTGAAAAGATAACCTCAGAGGTTGACTTTGTCTTCTGCGCTGTGAATATGCCGGACGATGAGGTCGTTTCGCTGGAGCAGGCGTATGCCAAGCGGGAATGTCCCGTCATCTCCAACAACAAGCAGCACCGCTTCTTCCCGGATGTCCCGATGGTAATTCCAGAGCTTAACCCCCAGCATCTCTCCGTCATAGAGACCCAGCGCAAGAGGCTTGGAACCAAAAAGGGGTTTGTCGCGGTCAAGTCAAACTGTTCCCTTCAAAGCTATGTTCCCGCGATCCACCCGCTTTTGGACCGTGGTGTGACGAAGGTTCTTGCCTGCACCTACCAGGCGATTTCAGGCGCGGGGAAGACATTTGGGACAATGCCTGAGATACTTGATAACGTCATTCCCTATATCAAAGGCGAAGAGGAGAAGTCTGAAAAAGAACCAATGAAGATTTGGGGCCGTATTGAAAATGGAGTGATTCTGAACGCCTCCTCCCCTTCCATCACCTCTCAGTGCTTGAGGGTTCCCGTATCTGACGGGCATATGGCGGCCGTCTTTATGAGCATGGAGAGAAAGCTTTCCGTCTCGGAGATCATAGAGCGTTGGGAGGGTTTTAAGGCTCCACAGTATGTGAGGGACCTTCCAAGCGCGCCAAAACAGTTTTTACATTATTTTTACGAGGATGACCGTCCGCAGACAAAGCTTGACAGGGACCTGGAGGGCGGCATGGCCATCTCTATAGGCAGGCTGAGGCCGGATAAACAGTACGATTATAAGTTTGTCTGCCTCTCCCACAATACCATAAGGGGCGCTGCTGGCGGCGGTGTACTGCTTGCTGAACTGCTCTGCAGTCTTTCCTACATGGACTGAAAGATATTTGCCGAAAAGCGGACTAGAGAGGGATTATCATGAAAGAGCTGATATTTGAGGGAACTGCGACAGCGCTCGTCACGCCTTTTGAACCCGACGGGAGGATTGACTGGGACGGGCTTGAAAAGCTTGTAGAATTTCAGATAGAGGGCGGAGCGGACGCGATTGTCGCCTGTGGGACCACGGGAGAGGCTGCTACCCTCAGCGATGACGAACAGCTAAAGGTCATAGGCTTTATCATAGAGCGGGTGAGGCGGCGTATCCCGGTCATAGCCGGAACGGGGAGCAATGACACCCTGCACAGCGAAGAACTCTCCCTTGCTGCAAAAGATCTCGGCGCGGACGGCCTGCTGCTTGTGACGCCGTACTATAACAAGACCTCGCAAAAGGGCATGGTGGAAAGTTTTTCCTATATCGCGAACAGTGTGAAGATGCCCTGCATTCTCTACAATGTCCCAAGCCGCACGGGGTGCAATATCCTGCCCGAGACATATCTAGAATTGTCCTGCAACCCTTATATAGCCGCCGTTAAAGAGGCAAACGGGGACATAGCGTCCGTGGCCCGCACGGCTGCCCTATGCGGGGATGGGCTGACAATCTATTCCGGGGAGGATGTTCAGACCCTGCCAATAATGGCGCTTGGCGGAAGGGGGGTAATCTCGGTATTTTCAAACCTGCTTCCAAGCGTAATGCACAAGCTCACCGCCGCCATGCTGGGAGGAGACCTTAAAACCGCGAGGGATATAAATCAGGACTACGTTGACTTGATGGACGGCTTGTTTTTGGACGTAAACCCCATCCCCGTGAAAGAGGCCATGGTGCAGGCAGGGCTGATAGGCTCTAACCGCTGCCGTATGCCGCTTACCACTATGACGGACCAAAGTAGGGAAAAGCTCTGCGAAATCCTGAAAAGGCATGGGTTACAGAAAAACCTCTGACGCGAAAGGAAATAAACTTCATATGACAAAGATCATTTTGAGCGGATGCTCTGGAAAGATGGGGGTAGCGGTCTCGGCCGTTATAAAAGAGCGGGATGATTGTGAGATCGTCGCGGGGGTGGACCTTGCGCAAGGATCTTCCTGCGATTTTCCCGTCTACGATACCATTTGCCGGGTAAGAGAACCAGCCGACGTGATTATTGATTTCTCCCATCCCAGCGCGCTGGAGAATATCATCAAGTTTCTTGGGGGAAATCCTGCGGTTTCGGCCGTACTCTGCACAACTGGCTATAGTGAAGAGCAGGTTGGCCTTATAAAAGAGGCCTCAAAAAGTTCGGGAATCTTCTATTCCAGAAATATGTCTTTGGGGGTCAATCTGCTTATTGAGCTTGCAAAGAAAGCGGCTTCTGTGCTTGGAGACAGTTTTGACGTGGAGATCATTGAAAAGCACCACAACCAGAAAATTGACGCCCCAAGCGGTACTGCGCTTATGATAGCCGACGCCATTAAAGGGGTAAGGAATGACGACTGCGGCTATGTATATGACCGCCACCTCATAAGAGAGAAGAGATCAAAAAACGAGATAGGAATTCATTCTGTCCGCGGCGGGAGCATTGTAGGAGAGCATGAGGTGATATTCGCCGGGTTTCGTGAAACGCTGAGCATCACCCACACAGCGGAATCTAAAGAGCTCTTTGCCGCCGGGGCTGTAAATGCCGCTGTATTTATGGAGGGTAAGCTTCCCGGCCTATATGACATGTCATCGCTTTTGGGTTAGGCGGGAAGTACGTTATAAATACGGGAGAAT
>CAZRQD010000025.1:0-6067 GCA_964602365.1 uncultured Acutalibacter sp.
ATTCCTCCGAACGCACTAAATTTCCTTGACAATGCGGTTTAAAAGTTGTATCATATAGAAAATAATTTCTGTTTATCCGAGCGGCTCTGCCGCCCGAAGGGAGGAGACGCTATGCTACCGGTCATTACTATTGCCCGCCAGTACGGAAGCGGGGGGCACGAGCTTGGCGAGAGGGTCGCGAAGCTCCTTGACATCCCCTACTATGACAAATCTCTAATCGCCATGGCCGCCCAGCAGAGCGGCCTCTCAGAGGAGGTCTTGGCCCACGCTGACGAGCGCGCCACGAACAGCCTTCTCTACTCCATGGTGATGGGAAACTACGGTTTTGCCCACAGGGTTTCGGGCGTCAGCGACAATATGCCGATAAACGACAAGATCTTTATCGTGCAGTCCGACATCATCAAAAACGCCGCAAAAGAGGGCCCCTGCGTGATAGTCGGGCGCTGCGGGGACTATATCCTGCGGGATTTCCCGAACGTCCTAAGGGTCTTCGTCCACGGTGACAAGGCCGTAAGGGTGGAGCGCATTGTCGGTAAAGGTCTTGCAGAGCGCAAGAAAGCCCCTGACTTTGTCAGCAAAAAGGACAAGCAGCGCGGCAACTACTACAATTTCTACACTAACCGCCGCTGGGACGACCTGAACAACTACAATCTGACGATCGACACCTCGGTCTTCCCCATGGAAAAAGCCGTAGAGCTGCTGATTGACGCAGCCAAGATACTGGACAAGTAAGATTTCCGGGGTCTCCCCGTTTGGGGGGACTCTCTGTTTTTTTAGAGAAATAGAATGGAGAAATAGAAAGGGAGAGATTTTATGCCGCGTTTTCAAAATCCCATAATTCCGGGGTTTCACCCGGACCCCAGCATCTGCAGGAAGGGTGACGACTACTATCTGGTCAACAGCTCTTTCGAGTTTTTTCCCGGCGTGCCGCTGTTTCACTCTCAAGATCTGATAAACTGGGAGCAGATAGGCCATGTGCTTACCCGCGAGAGCCAGCTTCCCCTTCGGGGCAGCCCCACTTCCGGCGGGATTTTCGCCCCGACCATAAGGGAGCATAACGGCCGCTTCTATATGATAACCACCAATATCCTGCTCTTCCCCACGGGACACCCCAACTTCATCGTCCATACCGATGATATTCACGGGGAGTGGAGCGAACCGGTATTTATAAATCATGTGGGGATAGATCCCTCCCTCTTCTGGGATGACGACGGGAGCGCCTACTATGTCGGCACGGGGGAAGACGGCAGCGGCAGGCAGGGAATAATCTGCTTTGGCATTGACCCCGATACCGGGGAGATCACCACGCAAAAACATATTCTCTGGTACGGCTCGGGCGGGAGATGTCCCGAGGGACCTCATCTCTATAAGATCGGAAATTACTACTACCTCATGATAGCCGAGGGCGGAACCGAATACGGCCATATGGAGACCTTGGCGAGAAGTGAGAATCTCTTTGGCCCGTATGAGGGCTGCCCGCATAACCCCATACTCTCCCACAGAAACTACGACCGCAGCCCGCTTCAGGCTATGGGCCATGCCGACCTGGTGGATACCCCCGCGGGGGACTGGTACCTGGTCTTTCACGGCGTGAGACCCAGCGGCTCCCAGCTTCACCATATAGGCAGGGAGACCATGCTGGCCCCCGTCACGTGGGAGGACGGCTGGATGGTCGTAAACGGAGGCCAGCCGGTAGAGCTCTCCATGCAGACGCCGGGGGAGGGCGAACCCGCCCGTTTCACCTCCGCCTTCCGCGAGGAGTTCTCCTCCTCTCCCCTCCCGCCAAGGTTTAGCTATCTCAGAAATCCTGTCCCCTCAAATTACAAGGTGAAGGACGGTCTCACCCTCACGGGAGGGGACCCCCTCAGCTCTTGCGGAGACGTCACTTTCCTGGGGGTCAGACAGACGCAGATGAACCTCACCGCCCAAACAGAGGTATCGCTCTCCGGAAAAGGAGAGGCGGGGCTCTCCGTCTATCATACAGAGGAAAACCACTACGAGCTTCTGGTCTCAAAGAAAGAGGGCGGGCTAAGCGTTCAGCTAAGGCGGCAGGCCGCGGACCTCGTAAGCCTTTCTGATCCCGTCTTCTTCCCCGGCGCCTCCTCCCTCACCCTTGAAGTCTCCGCGGAGAGTTTTAAATACCGCTTTTTCGCGGGGGAAAATGAGAGTGATCTCTCTGAGATAGGCACTGGCTCCACCCAGCTTCTCTCCACAGAGACGATGAGGGGGACCTTTACCGGCTGCTTCTTTGCGCTCTTCGCGCAGGGAGACGTTGAGGCCCGCTTCCCTTATTTTACCGTTACAGAGAGTGACAGCCAGAGGGAGCTTAACGATTCCGCCCCCAAGCCCTTATATCCCGTTTGAAAGGAGCGATAACCCATGTTTGATGAGAGCGGACGCTTTATCATAGAGGAGTATTCAAGGAAAAACGCCTTTTCAAGTTTCTTGCCCGGCGTCGCCGGGGAGATGGGAATTCCCATCTGGTGTTTCTACGTAAACCGCGGGCAGGGGGTCTGCTCCTTTGGGACGCTTGACAAGGAGCATCCCATCATGGAGTTCAGCCCCGCACACGTCGCCTATCAGGAGGTCAGCACAAAGGGCTTCCGCACCTTCGTCAAAGCGAATGGCGAGTATCTCGAGCCCTTCGCCCCAACGCTTCCGGGCGCCGCCATGCATATCGGCATGAACGACTTCGGCCTCTCCCAGGACTTGGGTCCCCTCTCCTTCGAGGTGGAATACTTCACCCTGCCTGAGGAACCCGTCGGCGCGCTGATGAGGGAGCTGACCGTCAAAAACATATCCGATTCCCTCGTAACCCTGGAACTTCTGGACGGCATGCCCGCCATGCTGACCTACGGGACCAGCTCCAATATCATGAAGGTCATGACCCAGACCCACAAGGCCTGGATGCAGGTTGAGGATGTGGAGAGCAGGCTGCCCTACTACCGATTAAGGGCCTCCAGCGAGGATACGTCCGAGATAAAGGAGATCAAGGAGGGGCATTTCGCCATAGGATTTGATGAGGACGGAGGCCTCCTCCCGCTTATAGCCGACCCCGCGCTGGTCTTTGGCTATAACCTCTCCCTCAGCGAGGCGACGGCTTTTAAAACCGTCCCGCTAAGTGCGCTGCTGGGTGCGACGCAGATGACCTCCAATAACGTCCCGACGGCATTCTTTGCCGCCTCCCGCAAACTTGCCCCCGGCGAAAGCCTAACCCTGCGGGAGATGTACGGCATGGCCGCCGAAAAATCCCTGGTAAAATACGCCGCCTCTAGGCTTTCGCCTCCCGGCGCCTTCGAGAAAAAGCGGGAGAGGGCCAGGGCCCTCACAGAGGAGATTACCTCCCGCATAGCCACAAAGACCGCCGACCCCGTCTTTGACGCCTACTGCCGGCAGACCTATCTTGACAATATCCTTCGCGGGGGGTATCCCCTCACTCTAGGCGGGAAGGTCTTCTACGTATACTCCCGCAAGCACGGGGATATAGAGAGGGACTACAACTTCTTCACCATGCTGCCGGAGTACTACTCTCAGGGCAACGCCAATTTCCGCGACATAAACCAGAACCGCCGCAGCGACCCCCTCTTCTCCCCGTTCGTGGGGGAGCATAATATAAAGCTCTTCATGGATCTCATCCAGTTAGACGGCTATAACCCCCTAGTCATAGAGCGCGCGACCTTCACCATCCCCGAGGAGGAGAGGGATGCCGTCGCCGAGAGGTTTTCCCCCGCGGTGAGAGAGGCCCTTCAAAAACCGTTTACCCCCGGCGGGCTGCTGACGCTGCTTGAAAAAGAGGGGGACCCCGACCCCAAAGCCTCGATGGAATACGCCGTCTCAAAGGCAGAGAGCGACATAAACACCAGTTTCGGCGAGGGTTACTGGACAGACCACTGGACCTATAATCTGGACCTGATAGAGAGTTTCCTCGCGGTATATCCAGAGCGGGAGGAAAGCCTCCTCTACGACGACGGGACCTATAGATATTACGAGTCCCGCGCGACGGTAAACCCGCGCTCTCAGCGGTATACCCTGACGGATAAGGGTATAAGGCAGTACGGCGGCGTCACGCCGAGGAATGCTGAGAGGGAATTCGCCGGCGTAAATTACGGCAAGGGGGAGGACTACCGCACAAACCTCATGTCAAAGCTGATAGTCCTTGCGATGAACAAGTTCTCCTGCCTGGACTCTCTCGGCATGGGGATAGAGATGGAGGCCGGCAAGCCCGGCTGGTATGACGCCTTAAACGGCTTGCCCGGGCTTTTGGGCTCCTCCATAGCAGAGAGCTGCGAGCTGGTCCGCCTGATAGACTATATTGAAAACGCCCTCATTCGCTTTGGCAGGGGTGTGAAGATCCCTAGGGAGTGCGCTGATTTTATATCCGGGATTGAGGAGCGGCTAAAGGATTTAAATTCCGGCGCCATAACCAACTTTGAGTATTGGGACGCCGTGAACGACCTAAAGGAGGCCTACAGGCAAAAGACCTCCTCCGGCATAGACGGAGAGGAGAAAGAGCTCTCAGCAGAGGACGCGCTTAAAATCCTCGGCGGGTGGAAGGCCGTTTTGAAGGAGGGCATAGAGCGCTCTCGCAGCTATACCGGGGGAATCCCGCCGTGCTACTTCACCTATGAGGTCACGGACTACGAGATTGCGGGCGGCGCCGTAAAACCTCTCGCCATGCGGGAGAGTCCCCTGCCGCTCTTCCTAGAGGGAGCCGTGCGCTATATGAAGATGCCCGGCGCCCGCCTCTCCCCAGAGCATCTCCACACCGCCATTACCGCAAGCCCGCTCTTTGACAAGGAGCTTGGAATGTACAAGGTAAACGAGTCCTTGGCCGACAGCTCTTTCGAGCTGGGCCGCTGCCGTGCCTTTACCCCCGGCTGGCTTGAAAACGAGTCCGTCTGGCTGCATATGGAGTATAAATATCTCCTCGGCCTTTTGCGGGAGGGCCTCTATGAGGACTTCTTCTCTGCATTTAGGAAATGCGCCGTCCCCTTCCTCTCACCTGAGAGCTACGGCAGGAGCCCGCTTGAAAACTCCAGCTTCATCGCGTCCTCCGCCAACCCGAACCCCGCGCTGCGCGGAAAGGGCTTTGTGGCGCGGCTGTCCGGCTCTACCGCAGAGTTTATGGAGATCTGGCAGAAGATGATGTTCGGCGCTAACCCCTTCACCATAAAGGACGGAGAGCTAAACTTCACCCCGTCCCCTGCGCTGCCCTCCTATCTTGTGGGAAGCGGCGGGGTAGAGGCCACACTCCTAGGCTCCACCCGTGTGCGCTACCGCACGTCTAAGGCGCTTATCCCCGGGAAGTACCAGGTCTCTGAGATAGTCCTCCATTTCAAAAACGGAGAGGTGCGCCGCCACTGGGGCTCTGTGAGGGGCGCCGACGCCATGGCTTTGCGGGACGGCAAGGTTGAAACCGTGGACGTCAGTTTTTAATTGCCCTCCTTTGGTATAAGAACAAACGCGAAAGAACCGCCCTTTTGGGCGGTTCCTCGTTTTTAGATTATTTAGATCATTCAGATCTTACGCCTTATTTGTTGTTGTACTTGTAGAGGAAGGTCACGATCTGTCCGCGGGTGCAGGGGTTGGAGGGCCCGTACTGGCCGTTGCCGATGCCTACGCTGATGCCGTTCTGGGCAGCCCAGAGGGTGGCATTATAGTAGTAGTCGGTGGGGCGCACATCGCCAAAGCTGACGACATTGGCGGTGATGGCGGGCTGGCCCGCGTACCTGTAGAGGAAGGTCATGATTTCCGCACGGGTGCAGGTGGCGTTGGGGCTGAAGGTCGTCGCGGAGGTTCCCACGGTGATGCCCTTGCTTACTGCCCAAAGCGCTGCCTTGGCATAGTACTCTCCGGCGCCTACGTCGGTGAAGGGATTGGCAACGTTCACCGGCTCGGGGCTGCCTGCGGCCCTCCACAGGAAGGTCACGGCCTCGGCACGGGTGCAGGTGGCGTTGGGGCTGAAGGTCGTCGCGGAGGTTCCCACGGTGATGCCCTTGCTTATGGCCCACTGTACGGCGTCATAGAAGTAGTCGCCGGGTTTTACGTCAGTGAAGGTCGGCGCGGG
>CAZRQD010000025.1:6167-13016 GCA_964602365.1 uncultured Acutalibacter sp.
CAGGCGGCTGCGGCCTCGGAGGAGGCGTCGTGCTCGGATAATCGGAGGACTGGAACCCTACGGGATAAACAGGAGCGGAAGTCTCGATATTCATGTTATACTTGTTACTGAGATAAATATTTTTCACAGAAACAGTCAAGTGACCCTCAAAAACACCGCTGACAGCATTAAATTTAAGGTCATTTGCATTAAGATCTACATAAACGTCGAGGTGACCATCAGTTCCATCCTCGAGAGTCTTCTCAAGCCAGTTTGCTTCCCGTCTAAGGATTATCCAAGCTTCAGTCTCATCGCTGGTCATCTTCAGATGGTTGATCATGTCGGAATACTCGCCCAGTATGTTCCGCCTATTTGCCTTCAAGAAGTTATAGACAACATCATCGCGATCTATACCCCAGAAAGAATCCGGGTTGCCGATCATAACTGTAGCGATCTCTCCAGCCTCATGAGGACCTGTGTAGTTCTTGAGCGTGTCAACGATCGCCTGGTAAGCAATCTCCCATCCGCTTCTCGTATCGCCACCCGGATTGGGTGCCGGCACAGGCTCGCTTGCGAATGCCGGAACTGCCAGCGCAAGCACAAGCACTAAAGCGAGCAGAACCGTAAGTGTCTTTTTCATTTTGAAATCTCCTCTTTCTTTACAAATTTATATCTGCCCCAAGGGGTGATATACTAAAAATGGTAGAACAGAATGGAACATAAATAACCCGAAAAAAGGCCTGGGTTTTTCTCTCATCAGAAGAGCGAGAGAAAAATTTCTGACTAACTTCACCTAAAGCCGAGACGGGTGAAAAAAGGCCTGGGTTTTCTGGGTTTTTCTCCCGCAGAAAAAGTTCAGAAAAATTTTCCATCAACCTCACCCAAAGCCTAGCCGGGTGAAAGCCCGGGCTTCCGTGAACATCAGTCCATCGGAGAATTTTACCCCCCTCCTGTGCTTTTCGGGTATTCTAGCACAGCTAAAAGGGTTTGTCAACAAAAAGTTACAAAAAAATTTCAAAAAAGTTTTGTCAACTTAAAGAAGTCCAAAGCCTTCTGAATGGTGAGGTCCCAGAACCGCCACTCGTGGGTATAGCCGTCTATCTCCTCGAAGGTGATGTCGATGGGAAGTGCTTCGGCGTGCTGCCTGAAATGCTTAAACGCGGGGTAGAGGAAATCCTGCTTGCCGGAGGCAAAGTAGAGCCTCGGCAGGTCTGTTCCCTTTTTGACCTGCTCGTCTAGGACGCGCCAGGTGTTCTCATAGGACTCCTCATACGCCTTAAGCCCCCCGCGGTTATCTATAGAGCCCTGCGTGCGGCTCCACATCCCGGACATATTCTCGCGGTCCCAGGAGAGGTCCCGCGGGCAGGAGGAGAGAACGGCCGCCGCCGCGAATTTCTCTGGGTGGTTAAAGGCATAGACGCAGGTCCCCCTGCCGCCCATGGAGAGCCCGGCGATGAAATTGTCCTCCCTTTTGGGAGAGGCGGGAAGCCATCCGTAGATCAGGGGCATAAGCTCCTCCGTGAGAAAATCGTACATATTATAGCCAATGCTGAAATTCTCCCAGTTGGCATAGTTGGAGTTCAGCGCACTGGGCATTACCACGATGAGCTCGCGCTCGCAGGCGTAGAGCTCGATGTTGGATTTCCGCACCCAGTCGGTATGGTCGCCGTAGGTCCCGTGCAAAAGCCAGAGTACCGGGTACTTCTTCCCGCTTGTATAGAACTCCTTGGGGCTCTTGTCCCTCTCCCTATCCGGCACGATAATCGAGACCCCGGTATTCCCCTGCAGGTATTTGCTCTCGAAATCAAGCGTAATAAGCGCCATTTTTCTCCTCTCCTTTATCAGATTGATTTAGTCAATGAATACATATTTGGAGAGCCTGTCAAAGGCCTCCTTCACCCTGCTTAGCGGGAGGGCCAAGTTCATGCGGATATGGCACGGGCCCTTAAAGCCGCGGCCGTCCTGCCAGCCCACCCCGACATCATGGCCGGCAGAGAGCATATCGTCTAGGGTCTTGCCGGTGCGCTCGCAGTATCTGGTGAGGTCCAAAAAGAGCATATAGGTCCCCTGGGGCATGGTGACGTCCACATCCGGGATCTTCTCCTTTATATAGGTTACGCCGTAGGTGAGGTTCTCCGCAAGTACCTGCCTTAGCTCGTCCACCCACTCGGCCCCCTCTTCGGTATAGGCCCCCATAAGCGCATACATGGAGAGCAGGTGCTGAGAGTTGTAGTGCGTCCTGGCGGAGTGCGCACAGATGCGGTCGCTGAGATATTTGCTGTAGATTATGTGGTAGGCGCCAACCAGGCCGGCCAGGTTGAAGGTCTTGCTGGGGGCATAGGCCGCCACGACATGCTCCCTCGCCCAGGGGTTCACCTGCTGGCAGGGAATATGCTGGTGTCCGGGGAGGGTGAGGTCTGACCAGATCTCGTCGCTGATGACATAGCAGTCGTTTTTCTCGTAGACCTCCATGGCCTTTTCAAGCTCCCAGCGCTCCCAGACCCTGCCGGTGGGGTTGTGGGGAGAGCAGAATATCGCCAGGTGGATATTGTTCTCCTTAAGCTTTCTGTCCATGTCCTCGAAATCCATGCGGTAGATGCCGTTCTCATCCTTTTTAAGCGGGCTGTATACAGAGACCCTGCCCTGCATGTCCACGTCGGATGCGAAGCCGACATATACCGGGCTGTGGACCAGGACCTTGTCCCCGGGCTCTGTAAGCGTGGCGACGGCGCTGGTCACAAAGCCGTGGACGCCGTGCTCGTACCCGATATTTTCCCTAGTAAGACCCTTCACGTTGTTTCTGGTCTCCTGCCAATGGATTATTCCGTCAAAGTACTCCGGTCTCGTGGGGTAGTAGCCAAAGAGCGGGTGCTCTAACCTCTTCTTCATGGACTCCACCACGCTGGGCGCCGTGGCGAAGTTCATGTCCGCCACCCACATCGGGATGAAGTCAAAGCCCTCCCTCGGTTCCGGGAAACTGGACCAGCCGTCCTTTCTGCCCACCATGTCCACGGCGGACGCGTCCTTTCCCTTGCGGTCGATGATGCTTGTAAAATCGTATTTCATATGGATCTCCTCTTTCCTCCCCTCTTGCGGGGTGATCTTCTTAAGTTTATTCTACCACACTCTAACAGGAAAGTCAATTGAACTGGGACCTGTAAAGAGAGGCGTAAAAGCCGTTCATATTCATAAGCTCGCGGTGGTTCCCCTGCTCCACTATATCCCCGTCGCGGATTACAAGGATATTGTCGGCGTTCTGTATGGTGGAGAGCCTGTGGGCTATCACAAAGCAGGTCTTGTCCTTCATCAGCTCCCTCATCGCGGCCTGTATCCTGATCTCCGTGCGGGTATCGACGTTTGAGGTCGCCTCGTCTAGGATCAGCATTTTCGCGTCTAAGAGCATTGCCCTGGCTATGGTGAGAAGCTGCTTCTGCCCCTGGGAGATGTTCATCCCGTTCTCGTCTAGGACTGTGTCGTAGCCGTTTGGCAGGCCCATGATGTACCGGTGTATATGCGCCGCCTTTGCCGCCCGCTGCACGTCCTCCAAGGTCGCGTCCTTTTTCCCGTAGGCCAGGTTTTCAAATATCGTCCCGGTAAAGAGCCAGGTGTCCTGCAGCACCATCGCATAGGAGAGCCTCAAACTCTTTCTCGTCACGCCGAGAATGTCCTCGGAGTCTAGGCTGATCTTCCCGCCCTGCGGGTCGTAGAAGCGCATCAGCAGATTTATTAGCGTGGTCTTCCCCGCGCCTGTCGGGCCGACTATCGCTATAAGCCCGCCGGGGGGCGCGTGAAAACTTAAGTCGCTTATTATGATCCTTTCCGGGTTATAGCCAAAGCGGACATGGTCCATCCTGACGTCGCCCTTCACGTCGGAGAGCTCTTTGGCGTCCTCGCGGTCCGGCGGCTCCGGCTCCTCGTCTATGAGGTTAAACACCCTCTCTGCCGCGGCCATGGCCGACTGCAGCTCGTTTATGATATTCGCTATCTCGTTTATCGGGCCTGAGAACCTTCTGGAATACAGCACGAAGGAGGAGAGGTTCCCGATGGTTATCCTCCCAAGCAGGAAGAGCACCGCGCCAAAAATGCTGACCAGCGCTAAGGAGAGGTTATTTATAAGGTTTACGGAGGGTCCCGTAAGCGTCCCGTAGTAGTCCGCGTTATAGTAGGCGTCAACCGCGGCCTTGTTCTTCTTGTCAAAGCGGGAGAGCATGACCTCCTCGCGGTGGTAGGCCTTTGTGGTCTTCTGCCCGGAGATTACCTCCTCCACATAGCCGTTTAACTCCCCCAGCGCGGCAGAGCGCTTGCTAAACAGCGGCCGCACACGCTTGGTCATATATCTCGTGAAGAAGATCGCCATGGGGATGGTTATCACGAAGACCAGCACCAGCATGGGGGAGATCTTCACCATCATTATAAAGGAGCCCGCGACGGTTATGACACTGGCCGCTATCTGCAGCAGGTCGTTGCTTAGAGAGGCGCTTAGGGTATCTATGTCGTAGGAGATCCTGCTGACCACGTCCCCCGTCTGGTGCCTGTCGAAAAATTTGACAGGCAGGATGCTTAAACGGTCGAAGACCTCTCCCCGAATCTTATAGACTATCCTCTGTGTTATATACATCATTAACAGGGATAGCCCGTAGGAGAGCGCAGAGGAGATTACATAGAAGACTATCATCATCCCGCAGTACATAAAGACCGTGGGGAAATCCGCCATGCCGGGCTCTGTCCCTATGGCGTCTATCGCCTTGCCGGAGAGATACGGCCCCAAAAGCGCCAAGACATTGCTGATAACCGTAAGCACTACGGCCAAAAGCATTCTCCACTTCTCGTGGTAGAGGTAGGTCCACAGCCTTAGCAGAACTTTCTTTCTGTCCTTCGGTTTCTCGGCGACGCCGCTTCTCATGCCGCGGCCGCCGCCCATCGGTCCTCTTGGGGGCATTTATATTCCCCCCTGTTCCATCTGTATTTCGGCGATTTCCCGGTATACGGGGCAGCTTTGCATAAGCTGCTCGTGGGTGCCGTAGCCCAGCTCTTTTCCCTCGTCTAGGACAAGGATATGCGCGGCGTGCAGGATAGAGCTAACCCTCTGGGCGATTATCACGGTGGTGGTGCCGCCGTACTCCTCCCTAAGCGCCTTCCTTAGGGCCGCGTCCGTGCGGTAGTCCAGTGCGGAGGAGGAGTCGTCTAAGATGAGTATCTCGGGGTTTCCCGCCAGCGCCCTCGCTATAAGGACCCTCTGCTTCTGCCCGCCTGAGAGGTTGGACCCCTTCGCCGTAAGCATATGCTCAAACTTGTCAGGCAGCTCCTCTATAAACTCCATGGCCTGCGCACAGCGCGCCGCCTTCTCTATATTCTCCCTTGGCAGGCCCCTGCCGAAATCTATGTTCTCGTAGATCGTGTCGGCAAAGAGCGCGTCATTTTGAAATACCACGCCGAACATCGTGTGCAGCTCCTCCGGCGGGATGCTCCTCACCTCTCTGCCGCGGATCTTCACACTGCCGCTGTCTATGTCGTAAAGCCGCATAAGCAGGCTTGAAATGGTGGATTTCCCGCTGCCCGTCGCGCCTATTACGCCAAGCGTCTCCCCGGGCATTAGGCTAAAGCTGATGCCGGAGACGTTGTCCTCCCGCTTGTTGTAGGAGAAGCTGACGTTTTCAAACTCCACATGGTAAGGGGACTCCGCGGGCTCTGCGGGCTCTACCTTCAGGTCCTCCGGGGTGTTTAGGATCTCCTCTATTCTGGAGGCGGATGCCGCCCCGCGCGAGACCATCACGAAGATGCGGGTAACGCCCATCATGGCGTTTAGGATCAGCGTGAAGTAGGACAGAAACGCCAGTATCTTCCCCGCCTGGGTGAGACCGGAGTTCACGCGGAAGGCGCCGACTAGGATCACCGCCGTAAGCCCCACGTTTAAAAAGACATTCGTCACGGGGTTTGAGAGCGACATTGTCCGCCCGGCCTTGATCTCCTGAGAGACCATGTCCCCGTTTACCGCGGCAAAGCGCTCGCGCTCGTAGTCCGTCTTGGAGAGCGCCTTTATCACCCTTATGCCGGTGATGTTCTCCCTCACCACACGCACCATGGCGTCGGTCTTTTTCTGCACCTCGCGGTATAAGGGGATTCCCTTTCTGGAGATATGCGTCACCAAAACAGCGAGAAAAGGCAGCGTCGCCACAAGCACCAGCGTCAGCACCGGGTCGAGAGTCAGGGTGATCAATACCCCGCCGACAAGCATGATAGGCGCCCTAACCCCCATACGCTGGACCATCCCGACCATCTGGTGGACGTTATAGGTGTCGCTTGTCAGCCTGGATTCCAGCGAGGGGATGGTGTAGCTGTCCACCTGCGCACAGGAGAGGCTTGAGATCTTCTCAAAAAGATCATGCCTTATCTCCTCCGTAGTGTGCTGGGAGACCCACGCCGCACTGCGGTTTGCGAGGATGTTCCCCGCCCATGCGACAAAAGAGGCAAGGATCATCCCAAGGCCCCAGACAGCTATAAGCCCCATGCTGCCCAGGGGCACGACCTCGTCGATTATGTGCGAGAGTATCCACGGCAGAAGCAGCTCTGCCACGGTGGCCAGGAACTTTATCCCCAGCCCCAGGCACATTCTCGGCACGTGAGGTCTTACGTACTTCCATACCATTCTCATGAAGGACATTCCTCCCATTATCATATACGCCGCCATTTTACCACAGAGAGGAACGTCCCGCAAGTTTTAACGCCAAAAATGCAGGAAAAACAAAATAAAAATTCAATTACTTCCGAAGTAGCCTATCCGGTTTATCCCCCGCCTCCGGCGGGGGATTCTTAACCACTGACCTTTCTAGGACGGCCGCGGGGTTTGGGTGCGGGGTCGGGGATCTGCGG
>CAZRQD010000025.1:13116-21116 GCA_964602365.1 uncultured Acutalibacter sp.
GGACGGCCGCGGGGTTTGGGTGCGGGGTCGGGGATCTGCGGGCGCTTGGGGTCGGGTTTCTCCTCCCGTTTGGGGGCGGGGGAGGGTTTAGGCTCCCGCTTTTCGGTATGTTCAGGCTTATTCACCTGCTCCAGTTTCCACTGCTGGCCCACGCCGTCCACGTCCTCCCAAAGCTGGGCGGGGGCGCCGTCATCAATGCTCATATCGGCGATGTCGAGGACCTTCCCCGCGCGGACGTTTAGAAGCTTCTTATATGTCGCGGTGATGTCTATAATCTTCCACTGCTGGCTGGCGCCGTCCACGTCCTCCCAGACCTGCGCCCAGGTCCCGTTCTCGGTACCCTCCTGCACAACGTCCAGGGCCTTGCCGGTGGCCTTGTTTAGGAACTTCACGCATATGCCCATCCTCTGCTTGGTCCAGACCTGGCGGTCCTCCCCCGTGGGGGTCTGCTGCCTGACCACGGCGCCGTCCCCCTCCCCTGTGACGGTGAGGGCCTTGTGGCTGCGGCGGTTGACTATCATGAATTCCAAAGTCCTGCGGGGCATAAGCAACCCTCCAATTTAGCATAAATATTCCGATTTTCGTATTTACAGCGGAGATTATACAGCCGGGTTTGGATTTTGTCAACCCGGGGAAATTGCCAAATCTCGAAAAAGCTCTTTTAAAAATCAAAGCTATAGTGTATAATATGGCGGTAATTTGGCGCGGAGGGGGAGGATCATGAGGAAAAAGGCGAAAGATGCCGAGGTTGAGCGGGAGGAGAACCCCGTAACCCGCTTTCACCCCGACCCGGAGTACGGGCTTAGCGGAGAGGAGGTCGGCTTAAGGCAGGATCAGGGCCTCACAAATGCGGACAGCGGGATAAAGACCAAGACAGAGTGGCAGATAATCAGAGAGAACGTCTTCACGTTTTTCAATATACTCAACTTCATACTGGCGGCCGCGGTGCTGCTTGTGGGCTCTCCGCGAAACGCCCTCTTCATGGGGGTAATACTCTCCAATATAGTCATAGGCTGCTTTCAGGGAATCAGGGCAAAGAGGACCATAGACAAGCTCTCCCTAATCTCGTCGCCCAAGGCGCGGGTCATAAGGGACGGGGAGGAGAGGACCATCGCCGTGGAGGAGATAGTCCTGGACGATATAATGCGCCTCTCAGCCGGAAACCAGATCTGCGCGGACGCGACGGTGGTAGAGGGGGAGTGCGAGGTCAACGAGTCGCTTATAACCGGGGAATCGGACCCGGTGACCAAGACTGCGGGCGACAGCCTGCTCTCAGGCAGCTTCATAGTCAGCGGGAGCTGCCTGGCGCAGGTGGAGCACGTCGGGAAGGAAAATTACGCGACGCGGATAACAGGGGACGCAAAATACATCAAAAAGCGCACCTCAGAGATCATGGACTCCATAGACAAGATAGTCAAGGTAATAGGCTTCGCCATCATTCCGATAGGCGCGCTGCTCTTCTACAAGCAGTTTTTCATCCTGGGCGATACATTCAAAAATTCCGTGGTGAGTACGGCCGCCGCCGTTGTCGGGATGATCCCGGAGGGGCTGGTGCTTTTAGTCAGCGTGGCGTTTGCCGTAAGCGTGGTGAAGCTCTCATCTAAAAAGACGCTGGTGCAGGACATGTACTGCATAGAGACCCTGGCAAGGGTGGACACCCTCTGCCTTGACAAGACAGGCACCATAACCGAGGGCAGCATGCAGGTGGATGAGCTCCTCCCGCTTGAGGGATATACGGAGGAGGAGATGAGGGCCGCGCTCTCGGCCCTGATGACCGTGCTAACAGACGAGAACCCGACCTCTAACGCCTTAAGGGAATACCTGGGAGAGGAGAGGAGCGCCTGGACCGCCACGCAGACAGTCCCGTTCTCCTCGGCTAGAAAGTGGAGCGGGGCGTACTTCCCGGGACACGGGCTCTTCGTGATGGGCGCGGGGGAGTTTGTATTAGGGGAGAAATTCGAGGAAATTCGTGAGCTTGCAGAGCGCTACTCTGAAAACGGGCAGAGGGTCCTGGTCCTGGCGCAAGGGCAGGAGGGCTTTTTAGAAAAGGAGCTGCCCGGGGATATAGAGGCCGTGGGGCTATTGCTTCTCAGCGACAAGCTGAGGAGGGAGGCGCCCAGGACTTTGAGGTATTTCGCGGACCAGGGCGTGGATCTGAAGGTGATCTCCGGCGACAACCCGGTCACCGTCTCAAACATCGCGAAAAGGGCGGGCCTGCAGAATGCGGAGAGATATGTGGACGCCGGAACCCTAAAGACCCAGGAGGAGATAGAGGACGCGGTGGAGCGGTACACCGTCTTCGGCAGGGTAACACCGCAGCAGAAGCTGGACTTCGTGAAGGCGCTTAAGGCAAGGGGCCATACCGTGGCGATGACCGGCGACGGGGTAAACGACGTCCTGGCGCTTAAGGAGGCGGACTGCTCCATAGCCATGGCCTCGGGCAGCGACGCCGCAAGGACCGTCTCCAATCTGGTGCTGTTAGACTCTAACTTCTCCAGTCTGCCGCTTGTCGTGCAGGAGGGGAGGAGATCCATAAACAACCTGCAGCGCTCCAGCTCTCTGTTCCTTGTAAAGACAATTTTCTCGGCGCTTATAGGCGTGCTTTTCATCTTTTTGGACTACACCTATCCCTTCATGCCCATACAGCTTACGCTGATAAGCTCGTTTACCATAGGCGTGCCGTCCTTCATCCTGGCGCTAGAGCCCAACAGGGACCGCCTAAAGGGCAGGTTTATCTTCAATGTCTTGAGAATGTGCCTGCCCGCGTCCCTGACCATGACGGCGAATATCCTGGCGCTCTGCGCAATAAGCGGGCCGCTGGAGCTTACCAATGTGGAGATGTCCACCCTGGCGGTTCTTATGACGGCGTTTACCGGCTTCATCATGCTGTTTAGGGTATGCACCCCCTTTAACGGGCTGAGAGGGACCCTGTTCTCTGTCCTGCTTGTGGGGTTCATCGCGAACATCGTCTTCTTTAGGGATTTCTACTCCCTCTGCGAGATGAGCGTCTCCATGCTGGCCGCTGCCATCCCGCTGACCTCCCTTAGCATCACCATGATGCTTGCCCTCTTCCACCTAAGCAACCATATCTTCCTCTCCCCCGCAAGAACGTTGAAAAAGATCAAACCCTTAAATGGGGAGAAAAAGGAGAGGAAAAAGAGGTTAAAGCACGAAAAATCATAGGGTGAGCGTGAATTTAAGATCCATTGGCAAGAGTTTTTTGAGCATCTCCCCCGCCTTTTGGCTGTCACCTGCCATAAGGCGGGAGATTTTTATGCTGAGCTCCCCGCCCTCCGTGAAACCGCCGTCCCCCTCCGCCCCGCAGGCGAGAAGGAGGGTATTTAGATCCCCGGGTTTAGAGCTTGCGGGGGTGAGGGAAAACCTTGCAGAGAGAATCTTTCTCCTGTCCTCCTCCGCAAGATTCGCCGGAAAGGGGGCTAAAACCTCCTCCCATAGGGTGAAATCCTCCACTTTGGCGGGGAAAAGATTGGAATATAGGGAATCAATCTCGCCTTCGAGAAAGTCAAGCCCGCGCGCCGCGGCGGAGATCTCCCAGTCGCAGGGGGTACCTCCGGAAATATCGTAGGAGCCTGTGAGGTTTAGCGCGTCCCTCATTCTCTGTTCCGTCATGAGATGTCCTCCAAGCTGACCTCCCCCAAAACGGGGATGGCACCGGCGGTCTGGGGCAGATCCCGCGTGGAGGAGGAAAACTCCAGTTTCTCTAAGGCCGCGGCGTTTAGCGCCGCCGCGCTGATCTCCGTCAGTAGGACCCCGTCGCCGACAGATTTTTCGGAGAAGAGCTTTGATATCGCGGACTTTATCCTATCCGAGGCCGCGGAAAAATCCCCTGCCGAGATCCGCAGACCGGGGTTTAAGGTCTTCCCCTGCGCCGCCTGCACCGTGACCTTTGCGCCTATCAGCTTCTCCTCGTCTATCCTTTTTTGTAGGGATGAAAGGACCTCCTCCCCGGGAGGGGCGCCCTCCCCCCAGACGTAGAGATTTACCCCGCCCTCTGAAAGCACGGCCTGCGCGGATTTTACCCCAGGAAAACTGAGGGCAAGGTCCTTATAAAATCTCTCTGTATTATTTAGGACCGGCTCTCTGAAGGTTTCAAAAATCCTTTCGCGAAGGCTCTCGTCGTCCTCCGCGTCCTCCCCGCCGGAAAAGGCTGAGGCGTTTGAGCAGTAGCTTATCCCCTCAGGCGCGGAGACAAGGGCGTTTATCACCCCCGGAGAGCAGTTGCCAGCTCTTCCCCCTTTGACGGCCTTTGCCGGCGCGGTGACGTTCAGCTCTCCCGCCTTGAGTGTTGCGTCCTCTGTGGTCTCGTACTCTTGGGGGGCGTCGCCGGGTATGGCGCAGACGGTGCCGGCGGGTATGCTGAGGTCGGTTTCAAGGGGCAGGTAGCGGGAAAAGGTTATCTCACCGCGGGCAAAACTTGCGGGCATGCGCCCTATGCCCCGCATCTCGCCGTGGGCGCTTAGCGCCTCCCCCTGGGCAGTCTGCGGGAAGGCGGCCCTCCTTATAAAATCCAACTTGACATGAAGGCGCAATAGCTCTGCCGCTAGGGTCCTAAGGCGCAGGGCGGAATCCGAGACCGCGGCGGGCTCTATGCCGGCGGCATCGTAATAGGCTAAACTCATCCTCTCATAGATGGAGTCAAAGGTTTCCATATTCATTCCTCCGTTTCATATCTTACCTCCCCATCCCCTAGGGGGGAGGCGATTTCAAATTTTATCTCTTTTTCAAGGATCTCGGCGGATTTTGCACGCACGCCGGGCAGGCTTAGGAGCGCCTCGTTTGCGAGGGAGAGCGCGCGCTCTTTGAGATGGGGGTCCGCTAAATCCAGCGTATAAAGCCTGCTGCCAAGCTCCCTGCCGTAGGGGAATGCCCCAAGTTTGAGGTTTAAGAGCATGGAGACGTTTTGGAGAAGGAGCTCTAAGCCTGAAATCTCCTGCGGCAGGCCCTGCGGGGTGAGGGCATAGGACCCCCCTAAGAGTTTAAGCGCCATCTCAGCCCTCCGGGTCCGGCGGGAAGACCTGGCCGTTTATCAGTATCTCCCCGGTATTTCGCAGGAGGATCTCGGCCCCGCCGCCGGAATTCAGCCGTATGTCCCCGCCGGTATTCAGATAGATCTCTGCGCCGGAGCCCGAGGCGAGTTTTATTTCCCCCTCCTCCAGGTCCGCTTTCCCGCGCACCCCCGCTATGCGGCCGTCGATCATCACGGCCTGCGCGCCTGCCGCGGGGACGCTTGCAAAGCCGTAGGGCAGGACGCTCTCCGGGTCCTTATACTCCCTCTCGCCTAGGACGGTGAGGTTCTCCGTAACGGTGCCGTCTGCGACGGCCTTACCCGTTTGCCGGTTCAGTTTTTTTGTAAGCCACATATCTATACCTCCGTTTTTTGGGGCCTGCCAAGCGTAAGGAGAGTTCTCTCCCCGTTTATGCCAAGCTCGTATTTGGCGCTGATTACGGGCAAGTCCCTAAAATTTCCAATATTTTTGAGATTAAAGCTGAATAGACATCCTAAAACAGGGAAAAGTGCCGCTTGCGTGGTGATTTTAACCCTGAAATTTTTCTCCTCGCCCTCTTTGAGGAGCCGTTTGGGCTGCCTAGCGGAGCCAAGACTTACGTATCTTATCCTGGGGACGGCCGATGTTCCCGACCTGTAGACCGTGTCGTAACTCCCGCGGGAGCTTTGCAGCACGACCTCGCTTATCTCCTCGCAGGGGAGGCGGGAGATCTCGGCGGAGGAGATGTCCTTTAGGAAGATTTTTCTCTCTACGATGGGGGAGAGGCAAACCCCGCCATGATCATTTACAGTGAGCCTAAAATAGGGATTATTCCCCAGAATCGAGGTCAAAACCTCCCAGACACTGGTACCCTTCTCCACAGTCACCGGGGAAAACGGGGGAAGTTTTGCCTCATCCTCCCACTTAAGCCCCAGCGGGGTGAGAAACCTCTCCGCTATAGAGGCGGCGCCAGGGGAGAGGATTTCGCCGGGGCGCGCCTCGCTGTCCAGTAGAATCGCCTCGAAACTCCTGGCGGAGAGCTCTAAGGTCAGGCCGGTGCCGGTTAGAATCAGGTTCTGCTCATCCACAATGCCGGAGAAGAAGGGGTTCCCGCCTCTTAAGGCGAAGATACGGGTAAGGGGCGGAGGGGAGAAATCCACCGGAAAGCGGACAAGGAGGGAATCGGCGGGGGCGTCGGCGTCGTATGAAAACACCGCGGTCTTTGGGGAGCCCAGGAGAAATGGGCGCCCGTCTCTCGTCTCTGCACGGAAGATCATGGGATATTCACCTCCTCATTTTCAGAGAGCTCGGCTATGTCCTCTATTTGGGGATTTGAGGCTATCAGCGCGTCTATGTCCCTGCCGAACCTATAGGAGAGGTCCCAGAGGCTCTCCCCGGAAAAAACTTTGTGTTTGCCCGCGGGAACGGTCTTTGCCATGCCCTGAACCTCCCTAAAGGAGAAGGAGCAGCGGACAAGGTTTTTCCCGGCGGCGCCGATGAGGGTTAGGCTCTCCATCACGGCGAGAAAAGGCTCCTCCCCGGGGAGGATTAGACTGCCTGCGCCGCCCTCAGTAAATACGGCCTCCAGCTCTTTAAAGCGGGAGAAGGCGTTTTCGCCGGTGAAGTAGCACTCTCCGCGGACCAGGCGCTTTCTTGGGGAGATGTCGCGGGAAAAGCCCTCTGAAAAGGGAATGACGCTCTCTGAGACCTGCCTTTTCTCCTCTATATCCAGAGAGACGGGGTTATTCTCCCAGACGAAATTTTTAAAGCTCATGCCCATGAGATTCATTTGGCGCCTCCGTCAAGGTCCGCCGGCGGATAGCGGCGGCTGTCGCGTTCCAGCTCCTTTGAGAGCTGCTCTGCGCGGGTGAGTTCCTCCAGATCCTTTTCATCCATCTAAGTTTTCCTCCTTGAATCTGCTGGTGAATACCGCCTTATAGAGGGCGGGGGAGATTGTCTTGAAGCGGCAGTTTTTGTAGGTCACGGGCGGGCTGCCAAGCCTGGCCTCGAAATTTGAGATCTGCTCTAGCCCCGCGGGGTCTATCCCGCAAAGCTCCACGGTATATTCGGGCCTGTCGTCTAGGTACGCGAAGGGGAAATCCTCCCCGACGCTTGTGAGCCCCTTTTGGGAGAGGCTGACGCTCTCTGTAAAGCTGCCGGCGGTATAGGGGCGGCCCGCAAGGGTCACGGGGATGGGGCCTAAGGGGGAGCCGTGCTCTAGGAATGTGAACTCGCACGGGACCGTGAGGAGGTCCGTCTCCCTGTCGCGGGAGACGGCGGAGCGGGAGATTGCCGAGAAGGCGGGGAATTTTTCGGATGTGAGGCGGCACATCTCGTAGAAGATGTCGCGGGCCTCGTTTAAGTCCCCGGGGAGGTAGAGGGTGAAGCGGAGCTTTCTCTCTGTGACGGCGGGCTTTACCGTCTCTGACATGACCTCTCCGCAGACAAGGGGCTTTGATATCTTGCGGGAGGCGGGGGCGGTGCCGTAGGCGGGCTTAAAATCGGCCTGGGGGATGTTCCCCGAAAAGAGGGCTATGAGGTTTTCCAGCAGCTCTGAGGTCTTCATATCATTCACCCCTCTCCAAAAGCGCGCGCAGGCAGACGGTGCTGTCCCCGAGGATTAGCGGGCGGACGGAGAGGACCTGAAAGCTTCTCCCGGACTTTTTAAGCGTACCTCCCGCAAGTTTCGCGGAGGCGGGGAAGGTGCCGACAAAATGCCAGAGGGGCCTTGAAAACTCCCCGGACCTGTGCCTTGAGTTCCCTATGCCCGTGAGGTCCCTCCTAAGCGGGGAGACGGAGCCGCTGCCGGTAAACGTCTCTCCCGATTCTGTCAAAAGCTCTACAGAGCCAAAGTTTTTGAAGATCCTGTCCAAATTTTTCAATTTCTCCACTCTCCTGTCTTCTGTATTTTTAAATTTAAAATGAGGCGAAGTAAAAGTCTGATATTATGAAACTTTTACGGGCATATCTTAGTTAAATTGAGGCAAAGTAAAA
>CAZRQD010000025.1:21216-22425 GCA_964602365.1 uncultured Acutalibacter sp.
TTTTCTTCATTTAAGAGCTGCTTGAGATTTTTGAGTTTCTCATCGCGGAGCTTTTTCGCCCTCTCTGATCTCTGGCCGATGCGGAGGGATACGCCGTCGGCTGAGAGGCCTTCGGGGGAGGCGGCGTCGTCTATGAGTGCCAGCTGATAGAGGGCGGAGGCGGCGGCAAAGCTCTCTGCGGCGGAGGTGAGCTCATCGCTTAAGGGACGGTTTTTGAGGATGGAGAGGACAGAGTTTACGGCATCCTTTGAGAGAGCCGCAAAGAGCGTCTCCCTATCACCCTGGGGCTCCTCACCGGAATAGAGGCTGAGGAGGGACATGACATTTGAGATTTCCAAATCTTACACCTCCTTTCCGGGCGGCGGGAGGCCGCCGCCCTTTGAGGGTACCTCCCTCCCCCGTGCTGAGGGAGAGAGATGGGATAATAGACTTTCTGCAAAGACCAAAGCTTTTAGGCGGAGCAGTTTAGGCCTAAGGCCGCGTTCTCGAAGATCCTGGCGAAGCCCGCGGTGAAGCTGACGGCGGCGCGGTTTAGTTCCCTGTCTATGAGCTTGTCGCTCTCTGTCACGACGCCGCCGGCCGCAACCATCTCCAGGGCGCAGTCCCTATCTAGGAGGACTATCTTGTCCTTCTGCATGCCGGGGACGTGGATCAGCTTGGCGCCAAGCGGAGTTATGGCGTTGCCCGTGGCGTGGAAATTCATGCCGGCCTGAGAGTCCTTAAACTCTGCTATATTTAGAATCTTCTGCATGGCCTCGGTGCCGGCAAGGATACTTGTGAGGCGGTAGGGGGCGAGAGAGCCCCAGGCCGCGATGAAATCGCTGTAGGCGGGGGTTGCCGTGGTGAAGGTTATTCCGGGCTTTACCCCGTCGCCGTCTATTAGGGCGTTTACGGCGTCGTTTAGCTGGGCTATGGCTATATGCGCGCCTATCTGCCGCAGGGTTACGGAGAGGAGGTCCAGCTTCATAAAGCGCATGGCCTCGTAAGAGCTTGTCAAGAGCCTGCCGCGCTTGTGCAGGGTGACCAGGCCCTTCCCCGTGCGGATGGCCGTGACGGGGAGCTCGGCGCCCTCCCCAACTAGGGGCAGGGCGGGGGAGGTGATCTCCTCGGGGCTGACGGTGCGGTAGTCCAAACCGTCTATCAAAGTCACGGCGGCGACTATTTCCCTGACGCGCTGCTCCCTGTCTATGCCCTGGCGCACGGCGCGGG
>CAZRQD010000026.1:0-20696 GCA_964602365.1 uncultured Acutalibacter sp.
TAAAAACTCTAAAAATGAGAGCTTAGTATTTGAAAAAACAGGTATTTAAATGGGAGGAAAACGGCAATTTGAGGCGGCGAAAGATCCCCATTATGATCCTGTAAAAATTATCTCACGTAAAATATCCGCAATAGGAAAGGGCCGCCTTGGGGCGGCCCTTCCAAAATGACTCTATCGGTCTACTTCTTTTCAGGTTTCTTGTTAAGGTATTTGTCAACCTTTTCCACTATGTTCTGCGGAATCTCCCTGGGTACGGGGAAAACCACGGAATTTACGATATGCTCTGCCAAGGTGATGGCAAACTCTGTGACAACCTCTAGCGCCTCGGGACTTATAAGAGAGATCATATCATAACGGGTATGCATAAAGCCCATGCCCGGTGCAAAGCCGCCGCGGCCGAAATTTATCGCGGGAATGCCGCGGTCCGCGAACGGGACAGAGTCGCTGCTCATTATGTCTTGTTTGACGGTGGTGGAATATCCCACCTCGCGGGCAAGGTACTCCACATATTTGCAGAGCCCGTCATCGCAGGTGCAGACCGCCATATTGCCGCCCAGAACAGAGCCGCCCACGTCCACGTTGATCATAAAGATATGCTGTGCCGCCTCGTCTCCAAGGCTGTCCACATAGGCGTGAGAGCCCAAAAGCCCCAGCTCCTCGGAGCCGAACCAGATAAAGCGCATACTGCGCTTGGGAGGATTCTCCTTAAAGAATCTGAGCATCTCCATGATGGTGACAGAACCCGCACCGTTATCCCAGACGCCGTAGCTAAACGGGACGCTGTCGTAGTGCGCGCCGACGTCTATTATCTCCTCGGGATGTTCAGTTCCGGGAATCTCCACCACGACGTTATTGGAGGTATGGCTTTCCTGCCTTGTCTGCAGGCTGATCTTCACCTTGCTTGCGCCGCTTTTTAACATATCCAGCGCGTCGGTCATGCGCATATGGAAGGCGGGCATCAGGCCTATCTCTCTCATGCTCTTGCGCATGGTGCGGGTATCAAGGTCGGTCTTCTCCACCTCGTCTATGACAGTCCCGCCCATGGTGACAAATGCGGCTGCCCCGGCCTTTACCAGTTTCTCGTAATTTTCGGCGTTCACGCGGCCGTTTACCAGCACGACCTTATCCTTTACCTTTGAGAGCATGACATTCTCAAACTGTTCAAGATACAGAAAGTCGTGGACCTCTCCTCCCGGCGCCGTACAGCCTGAGAGCTTATAGCCGGTGACCGTGTATTTCTTCTGTACCGGCTCTACCACCTCAAAACTGACCTCGGTGTTCACGCCGTCCTCCGTGACCTCAAACGGCTCGAGAGACGGTTCAAGGCCTAGGGACCTTATCTCATCCATGAGAATATTCGCGGCCTTAAGCTCCTCAGGGGTGCCGGATACGCGCACAAAACCTATCCTGTTGAGCAGCTCAAACTGCCGCTTGCCGTCAGCTTTCATCCTACATTCCTGCCTTTCTGAGTTTTCTGTATAAGTTTTACTTGCATCCATATTATATAACTTTCGCGCTGAAAGTCAACCGATTTAAAAAAAGCGTTCCCTCCTTCTTGCAAAAAGCGGAGGATGGTGGTAGAATCTTGACGAAATATATTTTAGGAGGAAGAGACATGAAGAACGCAAAACCTATCACGGCGGAGCTGCTGGAGAGATTTGAGAAGAATTACGACAGCAACCCCGCGCTGAAGACCCTTTCTGTGGCCATCTCAAATACCGCCCTCTCAGAGGCGGCGCTGGATGTCCATGCGGCGGCTAAGGATGAGATGAAGTTCTCGCTGGAGCTTGAGACCCACGGCGTCACGAACCAGCAATCCAGCGGACGCTGCTGGCTCTTTGCCGGGATGAACGTCCTGCGCGAGATCGTAAGCAAGAACTGCAACGCTGAGAAGATGGAACTCTCCCAAAACTATCTCGCATTCTGGGACAAGTTTGAGAAGATCAACTACTTCTTAGAGTCCGTCATCGACACCGCTTCCCTCCCAACTGACGACCGCACCGTGAACTGGATTCTCTCGGGCATTGGAGACGGCGGGCAGTGGGACATGATAGTCAGCCTGGTCAAGAAGTACGGCGTGGTACCGCTTGCCGCAATGCCGGAGACCTACCAGTCCAGCCACACCCGCGATGCGGGGCAGATGCTGAACATGAAGCTGAGGGAAGACGCCATAGAGCTGCGCGCCATTGTTAACGAGGGCAAAGACCCGCAGCCCCGCAAGGAAGAGATGCTCTCTGAAATGTACAACGCCCTCTGCATCTGCTTTGGCAAGCCGCCCAAGACCTTCGATTTTGAGTACGTTGACAAGGATAAGAAGTACCACGTGGAGCGCGGACTAAATCCCCACAGCTTTTACGAGAAGTATGTCGGAATAGATATCGGGGACTATATAAGCGTAATAAACGGTCCGACCAAGGATAAGCCTTTCAACCGCAGCTATACCGTGCAGTACCTTGGAAATGTCGTGGGCGGGAGCATAAAATATCTCAACGTGGAGATGGAAGAGCTAAAGGAGCTCATCCTCAAACAGATGCGCGACGGAGAGGTGGTATGGTTTGGCAGCGACTGCGGAAAATACTCTAACCGCTCTGGAGGAGTTTGGGACATTGACGCATTCCATTACGGAGAGCTCTTGGGAGGAATGAGTTTTAACCTGACGAAAGAGCAGCGGCTGGACCATCGCGACAGCGCCATGAACCATGCCATGGTGATAACCGGAGTGAACTTTGGCGCAGACGGCAAGCCCGACCGCTGGAAGATAGAGAACAGCTGGGGCGAAGAGTCCGGACAGAAGGGATATTTCGTCATGAGCGCGAAGTGGTTTGACGAGTTCACCTATCAGGCGGTGATTAACCGCAAGTACCTCACTCCCGAGCAGGCGGCGGCTTACGACAGCGAGCCTATCGAGCTAAAGCCGTGGGACCCAATGGGCTCATTGGCTTAAGGAAAAAGAGAGAAGAGCTGGCGGACCTTTTCGCGGGTTCGCCAGTTTTTTGCTTGACGCAAAATTACAACTCTGTTAAAATGAACGTGAAATAAATGAAAAAGGAGCTAAAATACAATGAAAAAAGCCGTTGACTTCACCTTCAATACACCCAGCGAGAAGGGTCTCCGCCTATCAGACGAAGTGAAAAAGAGCAGATATACTTTTCTGATTTTCCTAAGGTACTTCGGCTGCACAAGCTGCCAGATAGATTTAAGAGATCTCTCTGACGCATACGAGGAATTTAAGGAGAAAGGCGCGCAGATTCTCGCAGTGCTGCAGAGCAGCCCGGAGATCCTGCAAAAGGGCATTGACGAGAGGGGAATACCCTTTAAACTCATCAGCGACCCAGAGCAGAAACTCTACCCCCTCTACGAGGTGAGGGCTGCTGAAGGCTACGAGGGAATGCGCAATGGAATGACCGAAGAGCTGGCAAAAAGGTTTGCCGAGAAGGCAGAGCGGGGAAAATCCTACGGATATACCCACGGAGAGTACGAGGGCAATGAATTCCAGCTGCCAGCGTATTTTCTCATCGACAGCGAGATGAACCTTTTAAAGGAGCACCGCGCCGATAATATGGCGGATATGCCGATGGGAAGGGAATACCTGGAACTTATATAGCGTTATTCTCTTACCAGCTGGGTGGCAAGTTCCCTTATCTCTGCGCGGCTCTCATCGTTTAGCGCAGAGGTGATCCTCACGGTGGTGCCGGTAAATCTGAGGTCTTTAGAGTCCGCAAGCATGCTCCTCATTACCTTCGCCGCGTTTGGTGCCCAGGAGCCGTTTTCGATGAGGCCAATCTCGCGGGAGCGGTAGCCGCGCTCTGTCAGGTGGTTAATAAACTCCCTCATGAAGGGGAAGATCTCACCGTTATACGTCGTGGTCGCCAGGACAAGTTTTCCGTAGCGGAAAGCGTCCTCCACAGCTTCTGCCATGTCGCAGCGGGCAAGGTCGAAGACCGAAACCTTTGGGCAGCCCAAGTCGGTGAGCTCTTTGCTAAGAAGCTCCACTGCCTCTTTCGTATGGCCGTAGACAGAGGTGTAGGCTATTACAACACCCTCACTCTCCACACCGTAGGATGACCAGATATCATACAGGCCAATATAATGGCCGAGATCCTCTGAGAGAACCGGTCCGTGCAGCGGGCAGATGTATTCCACCTCTAGCCCCGAGAGCTTTTTGAGGAGGGCCTGGACCTGCGGGCCGTATTTGCCCACAATGCCGAAATAGTATCTTCTCGCCTCGCAGTCCCACTCCTCGTCCGCATCAAGCGCGCCGAACTTTCCGAAACCGTCCGCGGAGAAGAGGACCTTGTCTGCGGCGTCATAGGTGACAATTACCTCCGGCCAGTGGACCATGGGAGCTGCGGTGAATGTGAGGGTCCGCTTGCCTAGGGAGAGAGTATCCCCCTCTTTGACCGTGATTCTGCGGTCCTCGTAATCGTGACCGAAGTAGTTTCTGAGCATCGGCACGGCCCTTTGAGATGTGACGAGAGCTGCCGCGGGGTAGGCGTTCATGAACGCCTCTATGCTGCCGGAGTGGTCCGGCTCCATATGCTGAACTATAAGGTAGTCGGGAGTTCTGCCGGCGAGGGCCTCTTTCAAATTCTCCAGCCACTGCGCTGTAAAATGCCGATCCACCGTATCCATTACGGCTGTCTTCTCATCCGCAATGAGGTAGGAGTTGTAGGCCATCCCGTTTGGGACGGTGTACTGCCCCTCGAAGAGATCCACCTCGTGATCGTTTACGCCAAGATATTTTATGTTTTCCGGCAAGTTCATAGATAAGTCCCCTTTCTGAACAGATATTAAACCATTTCCTGCCAGTTGTCAATGCCGGGGGATTCCCAGGCTGAGGAAAGGCTCTCAAATACACAATTATAATAGGGAGGGTTTACATGACCGTACTTATAATAGACGCCCAGGGCGGAGGGATTGGCAGGCAGCTTGTGTCGCAGATCGGGCAGGCACTGCCGGACGCCGAGATACTGGCTGTGGGTACGAACACGGCCGCCACCACCGCAATGATCAGGGCCGGCGCAAGTTCTGCCGCGACAGGAGAAAACTCTGTTATAGTCGCCTGCCGAAGGGCAGACATAATAGTGGGAGCGATGGGGATAGTCATAGCCGACGCAATGCTGGGGGAGATAACCCCAAGGATGGCGGCCGCCGTCTGCCAGAGCAAGGCGAAGCGGGTCCTTATACCGTTTAACCACTGTGACAACATCATAGTGGGAACGCGGGGGATAGGCACATCCCAGCTGATACAGGAGGCGGTGGACGAGGTTCTGAGACTCTGCAGATGAAATTTTGAGAAAAACACGGCGCAGCGCCCATCTGGCACCGCGTCGCGTTATTCTATTTTTCCGGATAAAACTTTGAGGTTCTATCCTGCTAGATCAGTACATGTCGGGATTCGCGGCGGGTGCCGGCGGGGGAGTGGGTTCCTTGATATCGGCCACCAGGCATTCCGTGGTGAGGATGGTGGAGGCGACGGAGGAGGCGTTCTGCAGAGCAGAGCGGGTGACCTTGGTGGGGTCCACTATGCCGGCATCTATCATATCCTCAAACTCTCCGGTGAGGGCGTCATAGCCGTAACCCTTCTTACCGGCGGTCTTGATGCGCTCCACGATAACGGAGCCCTCAATTCCGGCGTTCTCGGCTATCTGGCGGACAGGCTCTTCAAGGGCCTTAAGGACTATGGCGGCGCCAGTCTTCTCGTCGCCCTCGGCGGAGTCGACATACTCCTTGACAGCGGGGATTGCGTCTATAAGCGCAACACCGCCGCCCGCGACGATTCCCTCTTCCACCGCGGCCTTGGTAGCGGCTAGGGCATCCTCTACGCGGAGCTTCTTCTCCTTCATCTCTATCTCGGTGGCGGCGCCTACCTTGATGACGGCCACACCGCCGGCTAGCTTGGCAAGACGCTCCTGCAGCTTCTCGCGGTCGAAATCGGACGTGGTGGTCTCAATCTGGGCGCGAATCTGATTCACGCGGGCCTTGATATCGTCGCTGTCGCCAGCGCCGTCAACGATAATGGTATTCTCCTTGTCCACCTTTACCTGGCGCGCGCTGCCAAGCTGGCTTAGCTGGGTATCCTTCAGCTCCAGCCCAAGCTCGTCGCTGATGACCTGGCCGCCGGTGAGGGTGGCGATATCCACAAGCATCTCCTTGCGGCGGTCCCCAAAACCGGGGGCCTTGACCGCCACGCAGGTAAACGTCCCGCGCAGCTTGTTGAGGATCAGCGTCGTGAGGGCCTCGCCCTCAATGTCCTCGGCAATGATGAGGAGCTTCTTGCCGCTTTGAACGACCTGCTCTAACAGCGGGAGGATCTCCTGGATATTGCTGATCTTCTTATCGGTGATGAGGATCAGGGGATCGTCAAGCTCGGCTACCATCTTGTCGGTATCGGTGGCCATATAGGGGGTGACGTAGCCGCGGTCGAACATCATGCCCTCCACGACTTCGCTGTAGGTCTCGGCAGTCTTGGACTCTTCCACTGTGATGACACCGTCAGAGGTGACCTTCTCCATGGCGTCCGCTATGAGAGAGCCGATCTCCTCAGATCCGGAGGAAACGGCGGCCACACGGGCAATATCCTTGGTGCCGGAAACTTTTTGAGAATCACCGGTAATCGCCTTGACAGCGACATCAGTGGCCTTTTGCACACCGCCGCGCAGAACCATGGGGTTGGCGCCGGCAGCGACGTTCTTCATCCCCTCGCGGACAAGGGCCTGCGCCAGCAGGGTAGCCGTGGTAGTGCCGTCTCCCGCGACATCGTTGGTCTTAGTGGCGACCTCTTTGACCAGCTGAGCGCCCATATTCTCATAGGCGTCATCCAGCTCTATCTCCTTGGCGATTGTGACGCCGTCGTTGGTGATCAGCGGAGAGCCAAACTTCTTATCCAATACCACATTGCGGCCCTTGGGCCCTAGGGTGATCTTGACGGTATCCGCCAGCTGATTTACGCCGGACAGAAGCGCCTTGCGCGCATCCTCACCATAAATGATTTGCTTTGCCATATGACATCAATCCTTTCCCTGATTACTCCACCACGGCAAGCACGTCAGACTGCTTGACAATGGTGTATTCCTCTCCGTCTATCTTGACCTCTGTGCCGGTATACTTGGCGCAGATAACCCTGTCGCCGGGCTTTAAGTACATCTTAACTTCCTTGCCGTCCACCTCGCCGCCGGGGCCAACAGCAATTACCCTGGCTATCTGCGGCTTCTCCTGGCTCTTCGCCGCCAGGACGATCCCGCTCTTGGTGGTCTCTTCCGCTTCTTCAGTCTGGATCAGTACCCTGTCCAGAAGAGGTTTAACTGTCATATCCTTACCCTTGACCCTGTGATTTATTGAAAGGGTCTTTCCTTTCTCCCCGGATGAATATTAACGCGCTCACCGGGGAAGGCGCGAACTTAGTTTTGATTAGCACTCTTCATCCCCGAGTGCTAAACCTATTTTATCATATGGTCAGGAAAAGTCAAGACCTTTCTTCAAAAAATTTTGACTTTTAACAAATTCTTCACAATTGGGGTCTGGGGAGGGAATTTTCTCCTGTATGGGGTTATTTCAGGCTGTCCGCCCAGGTCTTCAGTTCATTTTGAGAGGCGGAGGCCTTAAAGAGCTTGGCGCCTAATATCTCGGCTGAGGCAGAGACATACGGCTTCAGTTTCTCGGCGGTCTCGCCTACTGGGCTTCCCCCGGACGTGGCAAAGGCGGCTATCTTCTTTCCGGAGAGGTCATAGCTCTTTAAGAAGGTATTCACGATATTCGGCGCGCAGCCGTACCAGATGGGAAAACCGACCAGAATAAGGTCATACTGCTCCATGTTCTCAACAGACGTCTTTATGGGGACGTCCCTCTTTTCAGCCCATTCCAGGTTGCATCTGGATTGGCGGTTCCTCCAGTCGATATCCTCGGCGGTATACGGGTCTTTCGGCTCGATCTCGAACAGGTCTGCGCCGATGGACTGCGCGAGATTCTTCGCGACCTGCTCCGTCACCTTTCCGGAACTTGCGGTGAAGTAGGCTACCAGTGTTTTTGACATTTTGAGGACTCCTTCCAAAAATTTATCTACGGCTTTCAGTAAGATTTGAATTAATTTTCGAAAGCCGCAAAAAGAGAAGCCACGGGATATACCCACGGCTTGCCTTTTCAAAAATTAATCTTCGCCGCCGCCATCTTCCGGGGTGTCGTCGTCATCCTCGTCATCATAGTCGAGTTCAAGCGTCTCCCCGCAGTTTGGGCAGGTGATCTTTGTATCGTCCAGCATCCCATCAGTCAGCTTGAAGTCCTTGCCGCAGCTGGGGCAGGTCACCTGAAACTCCTCATCCCCGCCGTGATTGTGGCGGCAGTTTTCGCAGTCGCAGCTGTCCTCCTCATCGCCGTAGAAGTCCACCTCAAGCTCGCCCAAATCCTCGTCGATGTCGTTAACCTGCTCGACCAGATCGCCCACGGCGTCACTCAGCCCCTCCTGCATGGAGCAAATCTCTTCCAGAAGGTCCACAACGGCGTTTAATACCTTTGTCTCCTTCTTCTCGGGATCAAGCTGCAGACCATCCATCAGTCCGCGGATATATTCGGCTTTTCCTGAATTTTTCATATCAATTCCTCCTAAATCAGGCTCTCTCCATATACTCGCCTGTGCGGGTGTCGATGCGGATCATTTCGCCCTCGTTGATAAAGAGCGGTACCCTTATCTGCGCACCTGTCTCAAGTGTAGCGGGCTTTAGGGTGTTTGTCGCGGTATCTCCCTTGACCCCGGGCTCTGTCACAGTGACCATTAGCTCTACAAAGTTCGGGGGCTCCACGCCAAAGACGCTCCCCTTATAGGAGAGGACCTTGCAGACCATGTTCTCCTTGACGAATTTGAAGTTATCCCCCAGGACAGAGCCGTTTATCGGGATCTGCTCGTAGGTCTCGCTGTCCATGAAATAGTACAGACTCCCGTCAGAGTAGAGATACTCCATATCTTTGCGCTCTATATAGGCCGTGGGGAATTTGTCGTTCGGGTTGAATGTCCTCTCTGTCACGGCCCCGGTGAGCACGTTCCTTATCTTGGTGCGGACAAACGCCGAACCCTTGCCGGGTTTGACGTGCTGAAATTCGATTATCGAGTAGACGCTGCCGTCCATCTCGAAGGTCACGCCGTTTCTGAAATCTCCTGCGGTTACCATTTACAAGACCTCCAAAAGTATTGCTTCTGAATTTACTATCCCATTTTACTCCATTTTTTCCCGGATTTCAAGCGCTTTTGACAATCCTTAAAAGGCTTAAAGCGTTATCAGTTCCTTGGGCGAACCCGTGAGGGAGCGGCAGCCGTCCTCCGTGATGAGGAGCATGTCCTCAATCCTCACGCCCCACTTCCCGGGGATGTAGATTCCGGGCTCGTCTGTGATCACCATACCGGGCTCGCAGAGGGAGTCATCGCGGGGTGAGAAGGTCGGCCACTCGTGGATATCCAGTCCGACGCCATGCCCCACGCTGTGGCCCATCGCGCCGGTGTAGCGCTCGTCGATGATATCCCTGCCGACTTTGTCCATATCCTTGCAGACCACCCCGGGCTTAGCCGCCGCCAAGACGGCCAGATGCGCCCTTAAAACTGTCTCATAGATATCGCGCTGCTCGTCTGATATCTCCCCTACGGCGACGGTGCGCGTCATGTCAGAGTTGTACCCGGCAAGCGCCGCGCCAAAGTCCATGGTCACCAGGTCCCCGCTCTTCACCTCGTAATCTGAGGGGACGGCATGGGGCATAGAGCCTTGGGGTCCCGCGGCGACGATGCTGGGAAAGGCCAGACCGTCCGCGCCGTGGCTGCGCATATAGAACTCCATCTCTAAGGAGATCTCCCTCTCTGTGCGGCCGGGGCGGATAAAATCCAAAATATGGGTGAAGGTCGCATCCGTTATCGCCTGCGCCGCGGAGATCATCTCGACCTCTTCCTTGGACTTTATCATCCTCTGCCTGCGGATGGCATTGTCTAAGGTTTCATCCAGCACGGCCTGTGCGCCGGCCTGGGCTAGCATGGACTCAATACGCCGCGCCATGGAGACGGTCAGCGTATCGGCCTCGAGATATACCTCTTTGACCTCATGCTTCTTGAGGAGCTCCACAAGGGACTCTGCCAGGTTTTTGTAGCCAATGACCTTGCAGTTCTTCGCCTTATGTCCTCCCGCCTCGGAATAACGTGAGTCTAGCAGAAGATATGCCTCATCCTGTGTCACCAGTAGCATGCCCTCTGAAGACGGGAACTGCGTAAAATACCTGCGGTTTTTGCCGGAATAGACGATCGCCGCCACCCCGGCAGAGGTGAGGATGCCCTCTCTTAAACGTTCTACGGGACTTTTCATCTTATCATTCCTTTCATTTATCTGCCTGAATTATACGTTGGTCCTTCTCGAACCGCCTGCGCAGCGGGCTCTCTAGGAGACGGCGGACCTTAAAGGTTATGCCGTCCTCCGGCTCTATCGGCGAGAGCAGGATAGATTTCATCCCGCAGAGGTTGGCGCCTACCACGTCAGTGAAAATCTGGTCCCCGACTATAGCGCAGTCCCGGCGCCTCACGCCAAGCAGTTTTCTGGCCTTTAGATAGCCGAAGGGGAAGGGCTTAAGTGCGAAACTCACACACGGCAGACCGAACTTCCGGGCGAAAGAGCTAACCCGCTTTTTGAAGTTATTGCTCACGATCACAAGCTTAAACCCCGCCTTTTCCATATCTCTCGCCCATTTCACCGCGCCGGGAATCGGCTCGTGAGAGGTATACTTCGCCACGGTATTGTCGACATCCAGCAGAAGAGCGCTGACATTGATTTGCGAGAGCAAATCGGGTCTAATCTCGGTCACGCGGGATAGAACCGCTGTCGGACGAAAAAAAGCCATACCGCAGCTCCTTTTTAGAAACTAATAAAGCGGGCTAGGTGCCCGCTTCACAAGTGAGACGACTCAGTGATATTTCCGCTTGCGGGCAGCCTCAGACTTTTTCTTGCGCTTGACAGAAGGCTTTTCATAGGCTTCTCTCTTACGAACTTCCTGGATAACGCCGGCCCTGGCGCACTGCTTTTTGAAACGCCGAAGAGCACTGTCCAAGGACTCGTTCTCCTTGACCCTTATCTCAGCCATATATATCCCTCCCATCCGCCAAAAGGCAGGGGTGATTGTCTAAAACAAGACTAGTTTATTATACAATACCCCTCTATTCATTGTCAAGACCAGTTTTCTCTCAATTTTGTTACAAAAATGGCGAGCGAAACGCGGCGGGGTTCCACCTCGATTTTTGGAATCTAATTCAAAGACCTCTGCTTAAACCTCCTGATCCTTTACAGAGTTGTAGAGGCTGGTGCCGCCCGCCTTGACAAGTTTTAAGAGGACGCGGGTCATCATCTTTCTCTGCTCTGGATTGAGACGGGAGTGGGAGGTATTCTTAAACCAGTTCTGCACAAGCCTCTCCGGCAGCTCGGTAGTTCTCTGCGCGCCTGTGCTTTCTAATACTGAGAAGAGCGAATCCACAAAATCCCTGCGCTCTGAAATGCTCATGCCGTCAATCCAGCTCTTTAAAGTTTTGTCAGCGATGAGGCTGGAGCTGTTTCTCCCGCTTGCCCTGACGAACCCAGCCCCCATGACCTGCCAAAATAGGGCGTCGTGCTGTAAAATTCCCATCCCTTTGCTGGAGACGACTATATAGTCCTCCACATGGTCAAGCAGCATCCCGACTATGGAGGATTCCGGAACAATCGTCACCAGGCGGTCTTTGACAGCATCATACCCCGGCAGGGACCGAATATCAAAGCAGAAGCCGGGACCGTCAAAGTTATAGACGGCTGAGATCTCTCCCTGCTTTTCCGCATTTGCGAAGACAGCCGCATAGGTTGCGAGGTTCCCGCCTTTTGAATGCCCGCAGATAAGAAGTTTACCCCCCGGCGCGGCGTTTAGGTAGTCCAGCGCAGAGGCCTGCACCGGTACGGTTTCTGATATGGCGAGGCAGCAGTCCTCCTTCCATCCGGCGATGGAATCGTCAGTACCCCTGTAGGATATGACCCGAAGGCCTAAATCGTCAATTATAAACGAGACAGAGGCAAACTGCATATTCTGCTTTTGGCCGGTCTCATCACTCTCATCAAAGCTGTCCCTTTTCGAGAAATCGGAAACGCGGACGGAAGCAAAGCGCTGTGTATTGCTGGCCCTCTGCAAAAGCAGGGCGGCGGTCGCCGCGGTATCTATGGCGTTAGAGAAATTCACCTTTTGAAATGGCCCGTGCACCGCCTCATGCGCTTGGGAAAGTTCTGTAAGCGTCAGGCCGTCCGCGCAGTCCTGCGGCAGGTCCTCAAAACGATAGTAGCTGAGCCACGCGAAGATCAGGGCATCCACCTCGTTTGGAGGAGATACCCCAAACGGCAGATCTCCCCGCCAGTCAAGATAGTCCAGGATATTCATAGGCTGTTCTCCTCAAATATAAAGTTGGGATAACCCTCATCTTACCAATCCAATTTAAGTAAAGCAGTTTTTTCCGATCTCAGTTAATTTGTCGGTGTTTTTATCGATAAAACCGGGCGGTTGTTTTGTATGTTTAAAAACCCACCCATGTTTTCAGATTTTTAAGAGTCGTGCCAAGATGGCCGCGGGAGCCGCTTTGTATGCTCCCCAAGCATAAAAGCAAAGGAATATCCGCTTTCATTTATATTATAGCATGGATGGGTAAAAATTGCGAGGCTTTTTTGCGGCGGCGTGGGAAAATTTTTGCTTTCTGTAGGTTTACAATAGATGTGTTACAGTGAAGGGAAAAAAGAGGTGACGAATCGAAGAACCTGCAGTAAAGCCTGTAGTAAAGCTAGTTTGCGCAGAAAACTGAGAAGGCCAGAAAAAACTAGTTCGCAAAATCCACGACTGTAGGAAACGAGAGGGAAGAAACCGCAAAAATTAATTTCACAAAAAGTTCATATTTCGACATTTCAGGTCCGTTTTATTATAGGAATCGGGCGTAAAATTTGGTAGAATACACGGCATAAAAGCGGATCCATAGGGGCCGCGAAAATTCTGGCGGACTATTCCAGTCTGCAAAATTGGAGGTATTTTGATGAAAGTCAGAAGAGTCATGAGTCTTATGCTTGTGCTTGTGCTGATGATGGGATTGCTTGCCGCCTGCGGCGGCGGGGGTTCCAGTTCATCAGGCGGTTCTGAGAGCGGTTCCACACAGGAATCTGGTGGAGGGTCCAGTGAGGTCGGCGAAACCGGTGAAGAGACCAGCAAAGTGGACGGAGAGGGCTATACCGCTAATTTCCTCTACTTGGTCGCGGCAGAAGGCGCAGACCAGCAGAAGGTCAACGAGGCTGCCGATGCCCTCGCGATGAAAGAGATCAATATGCACATCAACATGATCCCAATGACCTTTGGCACATTCAGTTCTCAGATGTCCGTAATGCTGGCGGGCGGCGAGCCGCTGGATATCTTTCCGGTGTATTCATCAAGCTTTGGCACATACATTGAATCACAGTATATCGTAAACCTCGCTGATTATCTCGATTACCTTCAGGGTACAGTCGAAGTCTTCGGGGAGGACGCCAACTGCGGTTATGTCGGCGATTTTCTTGTAGGATTCTCCCAGATGAAAGAGCGCGGATATCCTACCGGCCTGGTTGTGCGCAAGGACATTTTTGATGAGCTAGGGTACAAGGTGGAGGACTTTAATGTCAGTCCTGAAGATTATAGTTCCTTTGACCAGATCACCGAGCTGTTTGCTGCCGTTAAAGAGGCCCATCCTGAGATGATTTGCCTGGATGGTACCTCTGTCCTGGCAACTGGCGCCCCTCTCTCCTATACCGATAACCTTGGCGATGATTTCGGCGTTCTGGAGAATTATGGGCAGACAACGACCATTACTAACTATTTTGAATCAGAGCAGTTCAAGAAGTTCTGTGAGATCGCTAAGCAATGGTACGATGCCGGATACACCTCGCAGGATATTGCTGTCAACCAGGACACCGGAGAGACTAAGCTTCGTGCGGGCAACGCATTTAGCTTTATCTGCTACGTAAAACCCAACACCAGTGTCGAGAAGCTTGCACAGACTGGCTACGAGACTGAGGTTATCTATATGGGTGATACTGCGAAGAGTACAAACGCTGTCAACTCTGCTATGTTCTGTATGGCTAACGCCGCGGAGGACAAGGTTAAGGCCGCACAGTTTATGAACTGGATTTATACCAGCGGCGAGTTTAACGACCTTATCAACTGGGGCGTCGAGGGCGTGGACTGGGTCCTTGATGATGACGGACTTGCGACGTTCCCGGAGGGTGTTGACGCACAGACTGTCGGTTACCATAATGACTTTGGCTGGATCTATCCGAACCAGTTTGCCGGTCATCCGTGGGCAGGCAACCCCGTCGATATATGGGATCAGTACAGGAAGTACAATAGTGAGATGAAGAAGTCCATGGCGTTTGGCTTCACTTTTGATTCCACTCCGGTGGCGAATGAAGAGGCCCAGCTTGTCAATGTGGAGAATGAATACCTTAAAGACCTAAGCTGCGGTGTCGTGGATGATGTGGATGCATCCATTGCAGAATTTAACCAGAAGCTGTACGATTCCGGTCTTCAGAAGGTTATGGATGAGAAACAGGCGCAGCTTAACGCTTGGCTTGAGGAGCAGGGGTGATCCCTCTCCATTTTGACTGACTGACTTTCTCTTTTGGTGAGGGGCGTTCCTGCGTCGTCGGCTCGAACGCGGGAACGCCTTCCACTTTTTCCTCAAATTTATTTCGTGTGAGGAGGATGTAGTAGGGTATGGAAGTTAAGAAGAAGAAAGGTTTCGGCAGATTCAAGCAGTTTATTCCGCTCTATCTCATGCTGGTTCCCGGATTTACCTACCTGATCATCAATAACTATATACCGATGGCGGGTATTGTTGTCGCATTTAAGAAGTATAATGTCAATGACGGCCTTTTTTTCAGCCCATGGAACGGTTTAGAGAACTTCAGGTATCTTTTCGGGACAAAGGATGCTTTTATTATTGTTCGGAATACACTGCTCTATAATGTAGCGTTTATCATAGTGAATACCACTGTTGGCATTATTCTTGCCATTTTTATCTCTGATGTCATGAATAAACGCTTGAGAAAACTCTATCAGAGTTCGATCCTTCTGCCGTTTTTGATCTCCATGGTGGTGGTGAGTTATATCGTTTTCGCGTTCCTCAGCCAGGAGAACGGCATGATGAACAATTCGATTTTGCCATTTTTCGGTGTTGAACCGATTAAATGGTATAATGACACGACTTGGTGGCCCTTAATTCTCATCATTGTGAACTGTTGGAAGGGTGTGGGTTACGGTACGCTTATCTACATAGCCGCTATCGCGGGCATTGACCCCACCTTCTATGAGGCAGCGGAACTTGATGGGGCAAGCAAATGGCAGCAGATCACAAAGATCACCATTCCCTGCCTGATTCCCTCAATAATCACAATGCTAATCATGAATGTCGGGCGTATTTTCACTTCAGATTTCGGTCTGTTCTATCAGGTCCCACAGAATTCCGGAGCCCTGTTCTCAGTTACGCAGACGATTGATACGTATGTCTATCGTGCGTTGATGTCGACCGGAGGCATAGGCCGCTCTTCCGCGGCTGGCCTGCTGCAGTCTGTGGTTGGCTTCACACTGGTGGTGCTTTCGAACTGGGTAGTTCGTAAAGTCAGCCCCGAAAATTCTATCTTCTAAGGGAAAGGAGCGCATTTTTATGATTATGTCTACTGGCCGCAAGGTCTATCAGGTCGTGATCAATATTATCCTGATTCTCGTGACGCTGTGCATGATCCTGCCATTCCTGCTACTGTTCATGTCCTCCATCACGGACGAGAATACCCTGATTGCCAACGGTTATTCTTTCTTTCCCGCCAAATTAAGTCTTGGTGCGTATTCCTATATTCTGCAGAATTCAGCGACCATTTTCCGCGCCTACGCCATAACCATTATCGTTACAGTGGTGGGCACAAGCCTCAGTCTGATATTATCCTCCATGACTGCTTTTCCGCTCTCTCTGCGCAACCTGCCGGGACGAAATGTTTTAAGCTTTTTTGTATTCTTTACAATGCTGTTTTCCGGCGGTCTTGTGCCATCGTACATCATGTGGACGACGGTATTTAACATCCGCAACACAATCTTCGCCTATATCTTCCCCAACCTTCTGTTGGGCGCATTCAATGTCATTCTCCTGCGCACATTTTTCACGACGAGCATTCCAGTGGATATCTATGAGGCTGCGCAGATCGATGGCGCAACATATCCGTATATCTTCTGGAAGATTGTCCTTCCGCTTGGCAAACCAATTCTTGTCACCATAGGTCTTTTTACTGGTTTGACATATTGGAATGACTGGACGAACGGCCTCTACTACATCAATAAATCTGACATGCTTTCCATTCAAGTGCTGCTTAACCGTATGATACAGGATATTCAGGCATTGCTAGCCAACTCCACGGCAAACTCTGGCGCGCTATTATCGATCCCGCAGGTGTCAATCCGTATGGCCATAGCATTTGTAGCGGTTCTGCCGATTTTGGTGGTCTATCCGTTCCTGCAGAAATATTTTGCAAGCGGAATCATGCTTGGAGCGGTTAAGGGCTGATCTGTAAAATTTCATAAGGAGAGATTTTCATGGCAAAGTTTACCTGTAATTTTATTTCCTACACGCTTAAGAGGACGGTTGATATTACAGTTGTAATTCCCTCCGTGACCATACCGGAATCTATGGGCATGACCGGCACTGCTTCTCCCACACATGTTCCGAAGGCAAAGTATCCTGTGCTATATCTTCTGCACGGAATGGGCAATAACCATGCGCAGTGGACTGGCTATACAAATGTCGAGCTCTTCGCTGAAGAGCGCCAGATAGCTATAGTGAACCTTTCCGCAGAGAATAAAAGCTATGTTAAGCTGGGACCGGATGATTTCTTTACCTTTGTCTCTAAAGAGCTGCCGGAGTTTGTGACATCCACCTTCCCGGTTTCAGAGCGGCCAGAGGATACGTACATCGCAGGTCTTTCCATGGGAGGTTTCGGGACGCTTGTGCATGCCCTCTCTTTCCCAGAGAGATTCAAGGCTTTTGGTGCCTTTTCAGCTGCAGTTCAGTTGAATCCCGCCGCCCTGCTCGGGGACGACCCACAAGCTGCAGCGACGCAGAAAGCACCTGACGAGTACAGTCCTGACCTTTTGGCTGAAAAGATCGCTGCTGAGGGAAAGACCTTCCCGAAGGCATATCTCGCCTGCGGTGCTAAAGATTTCCTTTACGAGTCCAACAAGGAATTCCGTGATAAGCTGATTTCCTTAGGCGCTGACGTCACCTGGGACGAACTTCCCGAATATGGTCACGAGTGGAGGTTCTGGAATATCGAGGTGGAGAAGTTCCTGGATTGGATTCCTCGTACTGACGTTTACGCGCAAGCTGGAAAACGTCAGGTCTAAAAAATCGCAATTAAAAAAACGCGTTTCCCTTTTGGAAGCGCGTTTTTCCATTTTCCAAAACAATGCATTGACCTAAGCAAAGGTTTGATTCTCAGTAAAGTTCTGTCTCCTGTACTCTTTAGGGGTAAGACCGGTGTATTTACGAAATATATAGGAGAAATACGATGGATTCTCATACCCGACCCTTATCGCTATCTCATTTATATGAACGTTGGTCTGCGCAAGAAGTTTTTTCGCTTCGTCAATTCTCCGCTTTTTTATGTATGCTCCAAGCGACATGCCGGTCTCATTTTTAAATATGCGAGCGAGATAATCAGGATTGAGAAAAACTTTCCTGGCTATCGTATTTCTGGAAATATCCTCTTGATAGTGGTGATCTATATATTCTTTAACCTGTCCTATGACCGTTTGTTCTTCTCCAACAGAATCAAGATAGCTTACTGCCGTGCGCACAATGTATTCAAGATAGCGTTTCATATGATCCACAGAGCGAAGTGAATCCTCACGGAGTTTATCAAACCGCAGGTCAGCATAGATATTGTAAGCGTCCAGATGGTTATCTTTTAGAACTGACTGAAGCATCTGCATCATCTGGATTCGCATAGCTTTCAAATATGATTTGTTGACAATTTTCTGCTCGGCAAGGTTCTCCAAATGAAGATTGATCCTGCGCACGAGTTCGTCCGCTCTGCGGCAGGTGACGAGAAGTTCCCACTCTTGTATTTCAGGGAGTGAATAGGGAATATCCTGTATTTTATATTCTGAAGCGCGAACCACTGCACCGCGACTGATAACATCGTCCTCATAACATGCGCGAAGATGATCAAATGAAGCGCGAGCATCCTCTAAGCCAACTCTTTCAGAATAGTAGCAGTTAATCCATCCTCCTAGTTCTCTCCTGACAAAATTGGTAAGCGACGTCAAAACCACAGAAATTTCCTCTGGAAGAGTATCCTCTCCCACGCGCAGAACATAGCAAGAATCGCCGTCGGTTAATGGCAGCACAGCGTCGATATGAATTTTCTTATCCATGCAAAGATCTTCCATTACATTTCTAACCGCATATTCTTTCCAAGAAGGCATCGTCTCCGCCCCGTCTGCTATAGAGAGAATGCATAAATAAAATTGAGAGGCGTCGCTGTATTCCTTGTAATGGCCAAGGAGAATGAGGTCCTGTGGTATTGTCTGCTCATCAGAGAAGAGAAGATCATGCCAGTATCCCATTCTGTTCTCCTGTCTAAAATCATTGACCCTTTGGTAGAGCGCATCTATCCTACCAATAATCTCTACCCCATCCATTGCGACTCTAAGAAGTTCTCCCACTTCCTCATCGTTTAATTCACCGATGACAAAGTCGTATGCCAGCAGGTGCATTGCCTCTCTTACAGCGGGGAAATTCATCTTTTCCGCCCAGAGAACCACAGTCCTTCGGGATCTGCTTGCCTGAAGATACCGCAATATATCTAAGCCGGATCCGTCTGAAAGGCATAGCTCTGTGAAGATCAAGAGAATTTTCTTCTCAGACAGAAGTTTTATCGCCTGGTTTAGATTTTTCGCATGAAATATATGTTCTATGGGATACTGCCGCCTGGAGGCAATATCTGAGATTTTAGAGAACAGATCAGCCTTTTCCCCCACCAGCAGAATGTTCACCCACCCGCCCCCTTTTCCAAAGAGAAAAATGGTAGCTTTCCCCACATTTTATGTACGGTTTTGTCATTGACTTTGCTGTATAGCATTGTTATACTTGGTCTCAAGGTAGATTTATTTTAAAGGAGGTCAATATGAAATATCGTAACGAAAACATCGGCGAACACGGATACATTTATGGCAAATGGATGACTGCGCCAAATACATGGACTATCACATTTGGCAACGTCTACTGCTATCTGCTTATCGGGGAAGATAAGGCAGTCCTGTTCGACACAGCTTATGGTGCGGGGAATATCCGCAAGTTTGTGGAGGAAATCACCGACAAGCCGGTTATGGTAGTAAATTCTCATGGGCATTTTGACCATAGCGGCGGAAACGCGTGGTGGAGCGAGGTCTGGGCAGGTCCCGGCGCGGAGGAAGTCTGCAAAAAGGCCTTCAGTCCGGAAATGCAGGAAGAGATGCAGAAGAAGCCGTATCCTGATTATACGGTTCATACCATCCACGAGGGGGATAAGTTTGACCTAGGCGGACGCATACTTGAAGTGATCGAGATCCCGGCCCACCACGAGAGCAGCATAGCCCTCCTCGATACCACAAATCGAAATCTCTATACCGGCGATGAACTTGAGGCAGGGCAGGTGCTTCTGTTTGTTCGCAACCAGAACATATCCACTAAGCAGGTCGTCGCCAACCATCTGTCCAACATGAAGAAGCTTAAGGCGAGAGAGGCAGAATTTGACATGATTTATCCCGCACATAACGGGCCTCAGCTCTATAAGGATTATCTCGACGATTATATTGCCCTGTCAGAGTCGATCCTGAACGGCACTGCACAGATTATGCCTGACCTCGCGGGCTTCGGGATGGGACCAGAGTCAAACGGCGCTTTTGGAGGGGTTACTTTGGAGCGCGCACAGTACGGTAAGGCCTCTTTTGTATATGTGAAAGAATAATTCATAAGTTTTCTATGATCTTTTCAAAAAGTCCCCTAGCTATATGTAGGGGACTTTTTGAAAGAGAAAATCCTCTCCCATTAGGGTATCATGCTTTAAAATGTCCAAGAAGACAGATTCCGGACTTTTTATATAATGAAACGGTATATCAAGGTTAATTTGCAAACTCATAACCAGATTTCATGGGAGGGAGTTTTGGTCTCTATACAAGATCCTTCCATTCCAAAAACAAAAATTTCCAAATAAAAATACCATGTTGAAAGTCTAAACAAACAGGCTTCAGCATGGTATTGTAATGTTTTTCCTTAAAATTATATCTTCAATTAAAAATTTTTGCTTTCCCCCTTGACGTTTTTAGAAAGAAGCTATAAAATACAGACAGTTGTAAACAAATTCTATTATGGGGGTGAATGTAATGTCGGACGTAATAGATCTGATCACCACTCCAAGTTTTGGAAGTATTGTTTTTGGCATCGTGGGGATTCTCCTCCCCATTGTAGGGCTTATTATGAAGAGAGGCTCAAGCTGGGTTAGCGTATGCAGTTTGGGCGCCTGCACGATTTCGATCATACTTCAGCTGTTCGAACTTGCAGTAGCGGCGGTACATGAGGACGCCAGCAATTTTCTAGATACCACCACGACGCGGCTCTTGGCAGG
>CAZRQD010000027.1:0-7429 GCA_964602365.1 uncultured Acutalibacter sp.
CCGAATACTCCGGTTCAGTCTCCTCGTAATATTCCGGCTCCGTCTCCTCGTAATACTCCGGCTCTGTCTCCTCGGCATGGACCGGTATGGAAAACGCGCAGAACATCAAGACCAAAAGCAAGATAAGCAAACGCTTCCCGCGGGGCAACTCTCTCACCTCTTTTCGAAAATTCTCTTCAAGGCGGGGAAATTATAACACAAAATTTATAGCTGTTCAAGACTTTGAGAGTTTGGGTAAAATTTTGCGAATTTAACTTGATCACTATGCGGCCGCAGCTCAATTCATCCCAAGCTTGTCATTGACGGCGGGGACGAGGTTCTCTATCGGGACCCTTATCTGCTCCATGCTGTCGCGCTCGCGGATGGTGACGGCGTTGTCGGGCGGGAGGTTTCCGTCGCCGATAGTCTGAAAATCCACCGTGACGCATAGGGGCGTGCCGATCTCATCCTCGCGGCGGTAGCGTTTGCCTATGGAGCCCGTCTCGTCGAAGTCCGCCATAAAATGTTTTCTAAGCATTTCGTAGACCTCTCTCGCCTTTGGCGTCAGCTTGTTTTTGGAGAGGGGCAGCACAGCCACCTTATACGGGGCTATCTCAGGCTTAAAGCGCAGGACTGTGCGGATGTCCGGCTTCTCGGCGGTTCCCAGGTTCTCCTCGTCGTATGCCTCGCAAAGAAGGGCAAGAACCGTGCGGTCCAGGCCGTATGTGGATTCTATTATATATGGAATATATCTCTCGTTATTCTCCTGGTCCAAGTAGGTCATATCCTTGCCGCTATATTCCTGATGGCGGCTGAGGTCATAGTCGGTGCGGTTATGGGTCCCGTTTATCTCCCCCCAGCCAAATGGGAAGAGATATTCTATATCGCAGGCGGCCTTGGCGTAGAACGCCAGTTTCTCGTGGTCATGAAAGCGCAGTCGCTCTGCGGGGAGCCCCAGGGACTCGAAATATTTCTTGCCGAAATCCTTAAAATATTCGTAAAGCTCCTCGTCAGAGCCCTCCTTGCAGAAGGTCTGATATTCCATCTGCTCGAACTCTATCGTGCGGAACGTGAAGTTTCCGGGGGTTATCTCGTTTCTGAAGGCCTTGCCTATCTGACCTATCGAGAACGGGAGCTTAGCCCTCATGGAGCGCTGGACGTTTAGGAAATTCACATACTCCCCCTGGGCGTTTTCGGGCCTTAGATAGACCACGTTCTTGCTGTCGGCGGTGACGCCGCGGTAGGTCTCGAACATGAGGTTGAATTCCCTTATATCCGTAAAATTGTGCTTCCCGCAGTTTGGGCATGGGATATGATGTTCTTTGATATAGTCAAACATCTGCTCTTTGGTCATGAGGTCCGGGTGGGCGTCCGGGTCAAAGGCCTCTATAAGGTCGTCTGCGCGGTGGCGGGTTTTGCACTCCTTGCAGTCAAGCAGCGGGTCAGAAAAGCCCTGGACATGCCCGCTTGCCTCCCAGACCCTGGGGTGCATTAAGATATCTGCGTCCAGCTCGAAGCTGTTATCCCTCTCCTGGATGAAGCGCTTGCGCCAGCTGTCCTTTACGTTATTCTTCAGCCTCGTGCCAAGCGGCCCGTAGTCCCAGGTATTCGCAAGCCCGCCGTAGATCTCGCTTCCCGGAAAAATAAAACCCCTGTTTTTGCAAAGGGCAGTGATCTTATCCATGGTCTTTTTAGTATGTTCCATATATATCGGCCTCTCTTTCCTCCTCTATTTTAGCACAGCTATATAGATAATGCAAGATCTTAGGCCAAAGCAGAAATTTGCCTCCCGGCCGCAAAACCGGGAGGCAGTTTTAATCAATTATCCTTGGGTTTCTATCTCTTCTTTTTGCTCTCCTTCGCCGCCTTTTTCGCCAGATACTTTTCATTCTCAGTCTCAAAGTCCAGCCCGCGCCTAGCGCAGCGCTCCTTTAGGTCTGCAATTCTCTCCTCCTCTACTTCGGCAAGAAGTGTCTCTCTTTCGCGGCGCTCCTGCTCCTCCGGCTCGACCCATTCCTCTCCGCGCGCCAGGACTGCCTCCTTATGGCGGCGGGTGAGCTCGGAATTGATCTTAGGCAGATGCTTTTCCACATCTATAAACGGCAGTATTATCACATACGCCGCGCACATGAAGATATCCAAAGCATAGAAGGCGATATTGAAAAAGGCCAGAACATCACCGCTTGGGGTTACTCCTGCGGCGTCCACAAAACCTTTCCCAAGGATAGTGCTCTCAAAGCCTCCCGCGAACGGGGCGTAGATTAAACTCTGCACAGCGCTGATAATGGCGACGCCCATCAGTCCCTCCAGACGGAAGCCGGACTTGAATTCCACGTCGTCAAACGCATAGCAGAGAAGTGTGGCGAAGATATATGCGTTTGGAAGCATTCCCAGCTGCTTGAAGAAACCGGCGATAAAGACTATCGTATAGTTTTCCGGGAAGAGAAATCCTGTGACATTGCCAGCTAAGGCAACGGCATATCCCACAAGCGAGACGTTTTTTATCCCAAACTTTTTTGCCAGAGGATAGATTGCGAAAGCCCCGATACCCAGCGGAATTCCGGTTATTACCTGATAGATGGTATACATCGCCGGGTTATTCTCTCCGTTTAAGATATATTTAATGTAGAAGTACTGAACATTCCCACCTTTGAAATTGTCCACAATTCCGGAAACAATCGTCAAAACCATTAGCAGGACGTAGTATTTGTTGGTAAGCAGCGCCTTGATCTGCTCGCGTATGGGGATATCATTTTCCTTACCCTCTCCGACGGTATCCGCGACATCCTCTATTACCCTCTCCTTGGTGTAGAAATACTCCACCAGCAGCAGCACTACCCCAACCGCCGAGAGCACGATCATCAGCTTTGGATAGCCGGTTATGTCGTGGTCCAGCCACATGGGCAGAATGACCATATTGATCAGCATTCCGACGATGATACCGTTTACCAGCGTCCAGGAGAGCTGCCGGATAAACTTAAGGTTTGCCTTTGCAGACGGGTCCCGCGTGGATACCGAGACTATATTGTCCCTAAAGATATAGAAGAAGCAGGAACCTACCGTATGGTAGCAGATCAAAAGGAAAAAGAAATACAGCCAGTAGTTCTCCCCCAAACCGTTTTTCCCGGGGAATAGGAAGATGAGGCAGCCGATAATGATGGAGATAAACCCAAAGATCAGATGCCACGGGCGGAATCGTCCCTGCCTTGACTGCGTGTGCTGGATCATCCAGCCGACTAGGAGGCTAGTGACAATGCCTAGAATCTTGGCGACGGTCATCACCATCTCGTAGCGCCCGCCAAGCGCCATGATCATTTCCACATTGTCCTCGCCGTAAATCGCGCCGGTCTGCTGGGTGAAGAATTTCTCCACCAGGCCGGCAATGCCGTTTACCACGAACATCAGCCCCAGCGGACCTATTAGGTGGCCGAGGATGCGCTCTTTCCATGTGACGGACCGTGTTTTGATTTTCGAGTCCATGAAGGGCTTCTCAAACAGCCCCCGGCTTAGAAGTTTGATCTCTTTAGCCATGATTTTCCTCCTTGTCTTATTCTGTTATGCCCAAACTCAGCCCAACGTCAAGTGATATGAAACTCCCGGTACGCTGCCGTCTAGGACAAAACTGACAAACCCGTTTTCGCTCTCCTCCCGCATGAAGCTTAGCACCTCGCCCACGGGACTGAGAATCTGAAGCGATGCCCTCTCTCCCCTTACACAGATCTCACCCTCAAGCGTCTCTGCAAAGAGTTTACCCGCGATGGTCACATTCGTGAAGGTTATTCCCATAAAGCCCGGGCCCTCGCTCAATCTGGTCTCGTCACAGCCGGTGGTTCCAAAAGCCGTAAGCAAGAACTCCTTGGAATCCCTTAATGCCTCCCCATGAAAAGAGAGCAGGGATACGGAGATACGTTTGTTTTTTGCCCGTACACTTATATTTTCAGACAGGCGGATGATCTCCTCCGGCGCTCCGGAGAAGTATCCGCAGGCGTCAGCTTGAACCGAGAACCTGCTGTTTTCAGGGTCAAAGCAGATCTCCCCGGTATCGGAGATGAGTCTTCCCCCTGCCAGCCCCTTGTCAGGGTCTAAGAGATTCCACTCTCTGAAAGCCTCTGTGATATTCTCCGCAAAGGCCCTGTAGTCTCCGTTTCCGGAAAGGCCGGAAATGTCCTCAAAAACCAGGTCCTTGCCGTTGATCTTTACCCCCGGCGCCATCTCATGCGAATTTTCCTCTGCAAGGCTAAGGCGGTTATTATCCGGAAAGCGGCGGCAGGCGTCGCGGTTCTCGCTCCACGCATAGTAGACGCCATGCTTTGCCTCTCTCAAGTCAGCGCCGTTTAGGAAGCCCGCGTTTACGGCAACGTCGGCACTGCCCCTGTAACTCTCCCCGCCGTCTAGAAAGACGTTTCTCATAGAGGTGATATATGGCAGGAAGCAGTTGGGCATTGCGTGGAAGTTCGGAAGGGTCGCAAGGTCCTCATGGGTATAGACAAGGTCTATCCTGTTTTTTGCGGGACTTATAAGTCCCCTTATAAAGACCTCTGCCATAAAACCCCACTGGCAGATCAGTGCGGGATCGTTATAGGCGTCAAAAACGTTCAGGATGGTATCGGCGGGTTGGTCGTCCCAGTTTTCAGAGGTCTGGTAATTGTAGATGATCAGCCCGTCCCAGTCATTTAGACAGGCATAGGCGACGGTCTGGACGAACGCCGTGGAGTGAAACGGGTGAAGGCCGTATTCGTTCCATTCCGTTATCATAAACGGCTTTCCGCTGACCGCCGCCTCTGAAGCGAGGGAAATTATCGTGGTGGCGGCAGAACCTATTCCGGTCTGCAATGTCAGCGGATTTACCGACACATACTCGCTTGGGCCCGCCACCGTGAAGGTACTGCCATGCCACGGGATCAGCGGGTGGTTGAAGTAGGCGTTGTTCTCCATGATATCGCCGTCTATATGCCCGTAAACGTCCGCCGCCCCTCCAAGAAGATTGCTGCTGGCTATGGGTACCCGCACCCCAAGTGATTTTAGATAATTCTTAAAGCGCCTGTAAAACCTGCGGTTTGTCTCTATGCCAAACTCCATGAAGTCGGCGTAGCGCGCGGGGGATGGCTGTCCGCCGCTTTCCGCCCAATCAACGCTAGGGTCGTTTACCGGTTGGACAAAACTGCCCTCCACCATGCGGACGGTTCCAAGCGCCGGGTCCTCGCCGTCCCCAAGTGCGCAGACGCCCCGAAATGTCCACGCCGCCGCAAGATTCTCTCTTGTGTCGTATTTGGCGAGGAGGAAGTGGTTGAATTTCCTCTGGATCTCCTCGCGGTACGGAGCAAACTCTGGGTTATCCTTTTGCTCTGCTGTGCTCTTGATGGCCGAGTCCTCGTTGGTCATCTGTACCGTGACCACGGCGGGGTCGTCCACCAGGCGAAGTCCGGTATAGGGATTCAGGTGGGTAAGCAGCTCTTTCGCATACTCCATCTGCAGCTGCGCAAGCCTCTCGTTGATTATCGGCACACCCTTCTGGCAGGAGGGGTATCCCCCGGGGTAGTCCAGCCCGTCTCCCGGAAGAAACTCCCTGGCCTGCATTAGGTCGATATGCAGATAGATTCCCCTCTCTCTCAGCTTCGCCACAAAGTAGTCGAAGCGGTCTAGGCCCTTGGGGTGGAACTTTCTCGAAGTGCCGGACTCATAGTCTATAAGCGGGGCCTCCCTGGTCTGGCTCCAGGAGCAGGGCTCGTCCCCTATCGGGGCGTCCGCCGCGTGAAGCCGTATGATATTTACCCCCATGCTTGCGAAGCGCTCCGCCAGCTTTTCCGCGGTCTCGTGCGTGGGGGTCGCTCCCCGCGCGGAGATATTGAATCCCAAAAATCTTGCCCGCGTCCCGTCCGCAAAGTACATGTGGCCGTCTCTAATCTCCACAAAGCCGTGCTTGCCCGCCGGGGCGTCTAAAAGGTGGGAGAAGTCCAGAACGCCCCTGTTAGGTTCTGTCTTATCGATACGAATATGCTTTTTCATTGGCGCGCCTCCTCAGTCATTCTGTTTATATTTTATCAGGGGTGGCGATCCTAATATTGTAAATTTCAGTATTTTTTTATAATTTACGGTTTATTTTTGGGCTTTCGTATGCTATGCTTTTAGATAGGAGGCGAGTTTATGGATTATTTTGAATTTCGCGGGGATGATTCCGGCGCCATGTCCTTAAACGGGGAAGAGGCTATACCCAAGGAACCGGAGGGCAAAGAGGACGAGCCCCTCAAAAAAAGCGAGAGGGAGTATATGGACCACCTAGAGAGCGGTCTGCTCCACAACGTCTACTATTTTGAGCTGGCCCTGTACCAGTGCATACGCGACGGGAACGAGAAAGCTCTCATCTCCTTTTTGAAGGAAAATATGAATGAAAACTTTTATGAGGGAAAGCTTGCGGACACACCCCTTCGCCACGCGAAAAATATTTTTATAGTCACTGCCTCCCGCGCCTGTCTTGTCGGCGCGATTCCGGGCGGAATGGATATCGACAAGGCATATCATCTCCTGAATTACTATATCCAGGCCTGCGAGGAGCTTCAGGATGTAGATTCTGTGCGCAAACTGCAGTATTCCATGCTTACCGATTTTTGCCGGAGGGCCGGGCAGGCGCGGGTTCCGGACGGTATATCCTCCGACGTCTTTGTGGCGATAAACCATATAAAGGCGCATATCAACGAGCCGATAACCGTGGATTCCGTCGCAGCCTCCATCCACAGGAGCAGTTCCTATCTCTCCAAAAAATTCCGCGCAGAGCTGAATACCTCTGTAAACGAATATATTATCAGGGCCCGCCTGGAGGAATCCGTCTTTCTTTTGGTCTATACAGAGAAGACGCTTTCAGAGATTAGCAGTTTCCTCTGCTTTTCCAGCCAGTCATATTACCAGAATCTCTTCAAAAAACATTTTGGCGAGACGCCGATGCAGTACAGAAAACGCATCAGAAACGTCTACCGCTAAATTTTATATTGATTTTTTTAGGGAAGTTACTCCTCACCCCTGGGGGAGATAGAATAAAAACCCAAAATAAGGCCTGGGTTTTTTGGGTTTTTTCTTTGCCCTCACCCGAAGCCGAGAGAAGTGAAAAAAAGGCTTGGGTTTTTTGGGTTTTTCTCCGTCCAAGAAAGTGGGAGAGAATTTTTTCATCGCTCCCACCCAAAGCCGAGAGAAGTGAAAAAAAGGCCTGGGTTTTTCTCCGTCCATGAAAGTACGGGAAAACTTTTCCATCGCTCCCACCCCAAGCCGAGAGAAGTGAAAAAAAGGCTTGGGTTTTTCTCCGTCCAAGAAAGTGGGAGAGAATTTTTTCATCGCTCCCACCAAAAGCCGAGAGAAGTGAAAAAAGCTTGCAAATATTAAAGTTATGGTATATGATGATAGAGCAATGGTCTACCATGCGGGGGGGTGATCAATATGAAAAAGAAATTTTTCAGCTTAG
>CAZRQD010000027.1:7529-12736 GCA_964602365.1 uncultured Acutalibacter sp.
AACCGTTTCGCAACCTGTGGGCGGGGAGGAATCGTCGGCGGTAAGCAGCGAGACCAGCAGCTCAAGCAGCGCAGTTAGCAGCAGTAGCGGCGGACATCATGAGGAGGAGCATAGCTCTTCCCATCACAGCGAAGAACATCACGACGATGACCATCACTGAGGAGTGGGGAAATTTTTGAAGGCTAAATCCTCGTAGCATTTATCTCAGTTTGAATTCAGGCAAAAACTGCCTCCCGTCAATGGGGAGGCAGTTCTCTTAAATTTTCGGTTTTTTAGGGTTATCCTTGCAGGATCGACATAAATTCCTCTCCGGTGATCGTCTCATGCTCGTAGAGGTACTGCGCCAGTTCGTCCAGCTTCCTGCGGTTTTCCTTTAATATGCCGGAGGCCTTCACATGCTGTTTCTTCACAAGCTCCACGACCTGTTTGTCGATCTGTGCCTGCGTATCCGCCGCGCAGATCAGGGAGGTATCTCCGCCAAGGTACTGGTTGTTCACGGTCTCCATTGCCACCATGTCAAAATCGCTGCTCATGCCGTAGCGTGTGATCATCGCGCGCGCAAGTTTTGTGGCCTGCTCTATGTCGTTTGAGGCGCCCGTCGTCACGGAGTTGAAGACAATCTCCTCCGCGGCGCGTCCGCCGGTATAGGTGGCGATGCGGTTCTCTATCTCTTCCTTGGTCATCAGGTAGTGCTCGCCCTCATCCACCTGCATGGTATATCCCAAGGCGCCGGATGTGCGGGGTATGATGGTGATCTTCTGCACAGGGGCAGAGTTTGTCTGTTTTGCGGCGACCAGCGCATGGCCGATCTCATGGTAGGAGACGATAAGTTTCTCCTTGTCCGTGAGTATGGCGTTCTTCTTCTGGTACCCGGCGATCACTACCTCTATGCTCTCTTCAAGGTCCGCCTGCGTGGCGAACTTTCTTCCAGAGCGCACCGCCCTCAGCGCAGCCTCGTTTACGATATTGGCAAGCTCTGCGCCGGATGCGCCTGACGCCATTCGCGCCACCTTCTGATAGTCCACGTTGTCCGCGATTTTTATCTTCTTTGCATGGACCTTGAGAATTGCCTCCCTCCCCTTCAAATCGGGCAGCTCCACCGGAACTCTCCGGTCAAAACGCCCGGGCCTTGTCAGGGCAGGGTCCAGCGACTCGGGACGGTTTGTGGCCGCCAGGATTATGACACCGTTATTCTCCTCAAATCCGTCCATTTCAGTCAGCAGCTGGTTGAGGGTCTGTTCCCTCTCATCGTTGCCGCCCATGTTTCCGCCTGCGCGCTTCTGTCCTATCGCATCAATTTCGTCGATAAAGACAATGCACGGGGCCTTTTCCTTTGCCTGCTTGAAGAGGTCGCGGACCTTAGATGCGCCCATGCCCACAAACATCTCCACAAATTCAGAGCCGGACATGGAGAAAAACGGGACGTTAGATTCCCCCGCGACAGCCCTGGCAAGCATAGTTTTTCCGGTTCCGGGAGGCCCTACAAGGAGAACCCCCTTGGGCATAGAGGCGCCGATCTCCCTGTATTTTCCAGGGTCATGCAGGTAATCCACGATTTCCTGCAGGCCTTCCTTTGCCTCGTCCACGCCTGCAACATCCGAAAAGCGGATTCCGTCTGAAGATTTTACATAGACCTTGGCGTTGCTCTTTCCCATGTTGAACGTCATGGAATTGGGACCGCCGCCCGCCCTGTCCATCAGTTTTTGAGAGAGGAAGTGCCCTATCAACAGGAAGATGGCCGTGGGAATTATCCATGTTAGGAGAATGCTTAGCAGCGGCGACATCTGATTGATTATCTCTGCGGAAAATACCGCGCCGGAGGCGTGCAGACGGTTTACCAGGTCAGGGTCGTCAACCAGTCCCGTCTTATATACCTGCCCGCTCTCCTTGTCGGTAAACAATATCTGATTGCTTTGAATCTCCACCTCTCCGATCTCTTTATTCTCCGTCATGGTCATGAAGGTCCCGTAGTCGACCTCTCTGATCTGCCCTCTGGCGAAGAGCGGCATGACAAGGAAATTTAAGAGCATCAGTATAAGGAATGCGATCGCATAGTAGAAAATCAGCGGTTTTTTTGGCTTGTTAACCTCATTCATCAAATCATTCTCCTTTCCGCGGTCTGTGAGATGAAAGAAATTAATTAAAAGATTCCCACATACGCAAGATTAGCATATTTTAAATTCAAAAGCAAGATAAAATTTTCCGGTTTTCTTTCTGTAAAAAAACGCTTTGGGTTTGCCTGGGTTAGGTTGGGTTAAGTTGGGTTTGTCTGGGTTTGCTTGGGTTTGTCTGGGTTAAGTTGGGTTATTTTGGGTTTGTCTGGGTTAGCTTGGGTTATTTTGGGTTTTTGAAAAAACCCGCCGCTATATAATCCTCTCCCCGTCAAACAGGAGAATCCCAAACCCCTCTCCGGTCTTCCCGCTTGAGAGAAGATATTTTTTTACGTCCCTTTGCATGGATGTCTTTTCAGGATACTCTTCCAAAGGCTTTTCATAATCCGCACCAAAGAGTCTCCAGCAATCCGCGAACTCGTCATCCTCTTCGGAGGAGATTATGTCAAAATCTCTTTGAAAGCTTAGGATATTTCCATTTTTTGTGAGAATCTCCTTCCATTTTGGGAAAAGCAGCCAGGAATGGCACTGGCAGCAGAGGATTCCGCCTTCGGGCTTAAAAAATTTATATGCCTTTTTGTAGGATTCCACCCTTGCATTCAGGTCAAACGGCTCTCCGCTTGAGGGTATATGTATGTTTTTGATCTCGTCACCGCGCTGCAGGCGGAAACCGGCCTTTTCGTATGTCTCCCCCTGATAGACTTCGTTTTCATACTCCAGCCTGCCAAGCTTTACGATGTCGCATCTATAGAATATCGGGTACCAGAACGCTACAAAATTCCCCCAGACTCCCTTTATCTCCCTGCACTCTTTGGTCTTGTACTTCATGTCTGCGAAGGTATCCCAGAAGATCTCCTCTGATATTCCCCTCTCAATATAGTCAACCCTTGCCCTCTTGGACGCCAGCGCGAGAAAAACCCCCCAGAGCGTAAATTCGTTCACGCCTGTCTGACTTTCCAAGGTCTTTATCCTGCGCTCGGCGTTTTCTATGGAAAAGCCGTCTTTATAGAACTCCTCTATGGCGGGGTCAAAACTCCTCCCGCTCTTTTCCACCGTATCGAGGGCGGCCATATAGGCCCTCCCCGCCTCATCCGGAAACATTGTCTTTTCCAAAAACTCTTTTAAAAATTCCCTGTCCATATCTTTTCCCTCTATTTCCCGATGATCTGTGTATCTAAAATGATCGTTACCGGCCCGTCGTTTACGACGCCTACCTCCATCTGCGCGCCGAACTCTCCGCACTCCACTCTCTTCACCCCCGCCTCTTTGAGATCTTTGACAAAGAGCTCGTAGAGGGCCTCGGCCTCCTCCGGCGGCGCCGCCATGTCAAAGGATGGCCTGCGTCCCTTTTTGCAGTCCGTGGCAAGGGTGAAGTTCGAGATGACCAGCGCCTCTCCCCCTATGTCCAAAAGGGAGAGGTTCATCTTGCCGTCCGGATCAGAGAAAATTCTCAGCTCTGCTATCTTTTTCGCGAGAAACTCTGCCTGCTTTTCGGTATCGCCCCGCATCACGCCGAGAAATACCGCAAGTCCCGTTGAGATCTCAGCGCTCTTGTTCTCAGTTTTCACTCTCGCCCCGGCCGCCCTCTGGACCACCGCGCGCATACAATCACCCCTAAGTCAGAAAGGCCGCCCCGCTTGGACGCGAGGCGGCGAAACTCATCTACTCTATATTCTTATGAATCCACTCGCAGTCATCGGCAAGGCATTTGTCATGCTCGTCGTAGAAGCCTTCGCGCTCCACCACCCAGAACGCCTCGAAATCCTGCTCGTTCAGCGCGGCCCTCACGTCCTTCCAGTCTATGTTGGATTCAGGCGCGCCCAGCCTGCACTGTACCTCGAACCTCTTCTTGCCCTCGGGGCTGTTGTTCCTGGCCTCGAATCCCTCAAGTATTTTCTGCCTCTCCTCAAGTGACATCTCCGCGGCGTGGGCAAAAGGCCCGCCGTCTAAATCCGTCTGCGCATGTCTTGAGGCCGGACGCTCTCCGGGACCCTGTACGCGCGAATTCTCCTTCACGTGGATGGCCACTATCCTGCCAAGATGCTCGCGGATAAAGGAGGGAGGATATACCCCGCCGTTCATCGCCCAGCCGCAGTCCAGCTGGAAGAAGCATTTAGAGCTGTTCTCCATCACAGTCTCAAGGAGCATCTTGCCCTTGTCCACAAAGAACTCTGAGCTGTGGTTGTGGTATCCCACCTTAATGCCGTAGGGCGCCGCCATCTCGGCCATCTCGTCCAGCTCGTGCGCGACTTCTATGGCCTCCTCAGTGGAGTTGAAGGGGGTGCTTGCCCAGATTACCGCCTTCCCGCCTAAGGCGGCCATCTTCTTAACCACTTCCTCCGTGGGCTTCGCGTGGATTGAGACTATCTCAAGCCCCGTCTCCTTCGCCCATTTGGCTATGTCCTCCACAGAGTTATTGTCCAGGTCCACGGGCAAAAGCTCCACCCCGTCATAGCCAAGGGATTTGATCGTCTCGAATTTCTCCTTCAGCGTGGGCCCCAGGCCGAGGTAACTGGCTATCCCGCCAAAGGAGTAGGTGCCAATGTTGATCTTCATCTCTTTCTTCCTTTCCTAATTTTATTTTGGATTATTGAGAGGAGTCCTTGCGGCCCTCCAGATCCAGCAAAAACTTTTTCTTATCTATCCCTGCGGAGTATCCCGTAAGTTTTCCGGCAGAGGATACTACCCTGTGGCAGGGAATGATTATGGAAAGCGGGTTTCTCGCGACAGCCGAGCCCACCGCCCTTGGGGAGGTCTTTCTCCCGGTCTTATACGAGATTTCCCTGGCAATCTCCCCATAGCCTTTGGTTTGCCCATAGGGTATCTTTAAGAGCTCCTCCCAGACCAGCAGCTGAAATTCACTGCCCGCGGGTTTAAGAGGGATCTCCCCCGGGTCCGGGCAAAGTCCGGCAAAATATTCCCCAAGCCAGGAGAAAGTTTTCTCAATAACTGCGTCCGTCCCCTTGGGGATTTGAGGAGCCTCATAGCCCTCCATAAAATGCCGCTGCCCCATAAACCAGAGGCCCGCGAGGTTCCCGCCGCAGCTTAAAAGTCTTATCTCCCCGATGGGAGAGCTGTAATCCGCCGAGAGGAATC
>CAZRQD010000027.1:12836-20247 GCA_964602365.1 uncultured Acutalibacter sp.
TATTTGGAGGCTTCGGCGCCGGCCGTCTCCCTGTAGATGTCGGTGATATCCCTTAGCACGTCCACGCGGATGAAATCCTTATTATAGGCAAGGCTGATGTCCCGCTTCATGTTCAGGCCCTCTATCGGCATGGCCTTAAGCTTCCCGCTTCTGACCTCGTTTACGCAGACGCTCTGCGGCAGGATGGAGGCGCCCATGCCCTTTTTGACAAGGTCCTTGATGGTGGAGATATTGTCCACCTCTATGGTGATGTTGAAGTTGTCGATGGATTCGCCCACACCCATCAGGCTAGCCTCGAAGAGCTGTCTCGTGGCGGAGGTCGGCAGGCGGAGGATAAGATTCTGCTCTTTCAGCTGCGGCAGGGTTATGCAGGAATGTTTCGCCAGCTTGTGCCCGGGGTTGAGGACGCAGACAAGAATATCCGTATCGAGAACCTGACAGTTGAAGACCTCCTCATCCACCTTGCCCTCAACTATCGCTATGTCGATCTCGTAATTCTCCAGCATCTTGTAGAGGCCCTTCACGGTGTCGGTGAGGATGGTTATGCTCACGTTATCGCTCTGGTTCCCGTATTTCGCCAGGACCTCTGTGAAGATATTGCTCTCTGCGGTATGGGTAAGCCCAACCCTGATGCGGGTGAGATGTTTGCGGTTATCCTGTATGTCCTGCCTCATCTTCTGATATATGGACTTCAGCCTCTTGGCATAGCGGACGGCTATCTCCCCCTCCGGAGTGAGCTCGAACTCCCTCTGTCCGCGCTTGATTATCGGCACCCCAAGCTCTTTTTCCAAAAGGGTGATGTGATGGCTGACCGCCGGCTGCGTGAGCGTCAAGATCCTGGCGGTACGGGTAAAGCTCCTGTACTCGGCTAATGTCAGCAGGGTCTCCAGTTTAGAATCCAGCATTGGCATGATCCCCTTTCATAAAAATAATTTCGTATAAGGGCAGGATATATAAAAATTTTATTCACTATCTACCCCTTCCTCACTATATCATATGGCCCATACCATTGCAAGGGGAAAAGCGAAAAATCTTTCTCTTTTCTTGAGTGCGGGAGTTTTTTCCATTAAATTTTTTGATCTTTTTCGGCAGGTCCATTATTTTTTGCGGTTGTTAGAGCTTCCGCAGCGGCCTGTGCGTCATCAATCTAAACCCGGCAAATTCTTTGGAAAGCCAAGAGGGCCGCCAAAAGGGCAGCCCCCGCTTTCTGTCTCTTTTATCCCAGGTCCTCACCGTTTGACTCTATGACCCTCTTGTACCAGAAGAAACTGTCCTTCCGGCTTCTTGCCAGGGTGCCAGAGCCGTCATCGTGTTTATCCACGTAGATAAACCCATAGCGCTTGCGCATCTCCCCGGTTCCCGCGGAGACCAGGTCGATAGGTCCCCACATGGTATAACCCATGAGGTTTACCCCCTCTTCCACGGCCTTTTTCATCTCTTTTATATGCTCTCGCATATAGTCTATCCGATACGGGTCGTGGATGGAGCCGTCAGGCTCGACCTTGTCTATTGCGCCAAGTCCGTTTTCCACCACGAAGAGGGGAATCTCATATCTGTCGGTAAGGGTTCTCAGGGCCCATCTCAGCCCCACGGGGTCTATCTGCCAGCCCCAGTCATTCGCCTTAAGGTAGCTGTTTACAGCCCGTTCCCCATCATGCGTGGTTATAACTCTTGTGGAGTAGTAGCTAAAGGAGTAGAAATCCACCTTCCCCGCCTTGAGAACCTCAGCATCGTCCGGCGTGGTCTCCAGCTCTATGCCGTGGTTTTTGAAATATGCCTTCGCATAGCTTGGGTATTCTCCCCGCACATGCACGTCGCTGGGCAGGAAAGTCGCCTGCTCCATGATCTCCATGGCGGCCATCTGATCCTCCGGGTCGCAGGTCAGCGGGTAGACCGGCGTGAAGTTCACCATGCAGCCCATCTTGACACCCGGGCAGTGCTTGTGCGCATAGTCCACCGCCCTGGCAGAGGCCACAAGCAGATTGTGCTCGCACTGGTATCTCATCTGCGGGGTAAAGCTCTCCACCTCATCCGCATGGTCGGGGTGCGCGCTTTCGAAAATTCCTGCGGCCATGGCCCCTCCAAACGGGGTCATAAACATATTTATCTCGTTGATTGTCAGCCAGTACTTTACCTTATCTTTGTATCTGTCCAGAACTGTCTTTGCGAATTTCTCGTAATGATCTATCATCTCCCTGTTGGTCCATCCGCCGTTTTGAAGCAGATGAAGCGGCGTCTCGAAATGGTAGATGGTCACAAGCGGCTCTATGCCGTACTTCCTAAGCTCGTCAAAGACGTCGTCGTAAAATTTGAGGCCCTCCTCGTTCGGCCTATCCTCGTCGCCGTTCGGGAAAATTCTCGGCCAGGCTATGGACATTCTGAAGGTCTTAAAGCCCATCTCGGCAAAGAGCGCGATATCCTCCTTATACCTGTGGTAGAAGTCTATTCCGTCGTGGTTGGGATAGACGGTACCCTCCTCCAGCACAGGCGTCCAGCGGCGCGGGGTGTCCTTAGTCCCTCCTGTGGAGATGTCAAAGACGCTCATGCCCTTGCCGCCCTCCTGCCAGGCGCCCTCAAACTGGTTTGCGGCAGTAGCCCCGCCCCAGAGAAATCCCTTGGGAAAACCGCTCATATACATTCCTCTTTTCCTTATCTTAATACTCAATAGAATTTGATTTTATTGTTGATTTCCGCCCCGTTGGGTATTTACCCGCAGGCCGCTATGGTTCTCTCAAACCCATCTAAGGTCCTGTTCGCTATAAGCTCTTGCGGAAAGTCTATCTCCTCTAGCATTTTAAGGGCTCTCTGCACATGGCCTATATACCAGGCGCTGTGCGCGTCAGAGCTGACAACGACCTTTGTCCCCATCTCGGCGCATTTTAGGGCTATTCTCCTGCACTCCTCCCTGATATCCTCCGGAGAGTCAAAGGAGTGGTCGTTTATCTCAAGCATCTTGCCATGCTCCTTTGCGCACTCGCAGACGGCGGAGAGGTCAAACTTAAGTCCCGCCCTGCCGGGATGACCGATAATATGTATAAACGGGTTTTCCAAAACCTTAAGATACATCTCGGTATTTTTAGAGACGTTATTGTCCTCCATCCCCGGGAAGCGGTGCACGCTTGCGATCGCATAGTCCCTGCTCTTTAGCAGCGGGTCATTGGGGGAGATCGTCTTTGGACTGCCCTGCATGCTAAAAGGCATTTCCCTGTCCCAGAAAGCCAGATGCCCCGAAAAATCCACAATATCTATCTCCACGCTGGCGAAGATTTTCACGCCGTCGATCACCCTGGGCAGGGCCTTCATATTCATCATGGACCCCCACCCCGGGAGTTCCTGCGTGAAAGTCGGCCCGTAATGGTCCGCCATGCCGATCGCTTTAAGCCCCATTTCCTTGGCCTGCCTGGCGTTTTCCCCTATCGTGCTGAACGCATGGCCGGAGAAAATCGTGTGCGTGTGTGGGTCCACCTCAACTTTGAGCATAAAATCAACCTCGCATAATAAACGGAGAGGGAGTAAACTCTCCCCCTCATCCTTAAAAATCTAGCCTTTGACCGAGCCTATCATGACTCCGGTTACGAAATACTTCTGCACGAAGGGGTAAATAATCATCATCGGTATTATGGAGACCATAATCGTCGCATACTTGATAAGCGGCCTGTAGATCTCCACGTCCTGTCCGTCAGTTCCCGCTATGATACTGTTCTCAGAGGAGAGGAGCACTATCTCTCTCAGCGTCAGTTGCAGCGGGTAGAGGTCGCGGTTCTGGTGGGGAAGATAGATGGATGCCTGGAACCAGGAGTTCCACTGCTGTATGGCGTAGAAGAGAATCACAACGGCTATTATGGATTTGCTTACAGGAACCACTATCTGCCAGAGAATCCTGAAATTTCCCGCGCCGTCAATTCTCGCGGCCTCGTAGAGCTCGTTCGGTATCTCGGAGAAGGACGTCCGCATGATGATGATATTATATGCCGTAAGCGCCCCGGGTATGATGATCGCCCAGCGGGTATCCAGCATTCCCAGGTTCCTCACCACCATGAAGGTCGGTATGAGTCCGCCGTTAAAAATCATGGTAAACAGCACAAGGAAGGAGATCACTCCCTTGAAGTAGAGATTTCTTCTTGATAGGACGTACGCCGCCAGGATATTCAGCACAAGACCCAGAAGCGTTGATGACACCACGTATATGATGGTATTCATATAGGAGACGAGAATATTTTTGTTTTGCAGTACCAGCCTGTAGCCTCCCAAGGTGGGTTTTCCGAGGGGAGTGAGTATCAGCCCGCTAGAGGCCGCGACCTTCAGCGGGTCGCTGATGGAGCCCATCGCCACATGCCAGACCGGCAGGATAAAGATCACCGAGAGCAGAATGAGAAAGATGACGTTGAAGACATTAAAGACTTTCTGTCCTTTTGTTCGCTGCAGCATAAATTTTCCCCTCCTTTACCAGAGACTTGTGTTGCTCAGCTTGCGGCTTACCGCATTGGCCAGGAACAGTACCACGAAGTTCACGACAGAGTTGAACAGGTTGATCGCGGTGGAGTAGGAGTAGTCCCCGTCCAGAATTCCCACGCGGTAGACATAGGTTGAGATGACATCCGCCGTCTTGTATGTCGTCGGCCCGTACATTAGGATGATCTTCTCGTACCCGACGTTCATTATCTGCCCCAGCCTCATTACCAGCAGCACCACTATTGTGGAGGCTATGCCCGGCAGGGTGATATACAGCGTCTGCTTCCAGCGCCCCGCACCGTCTATCACGGCCGCCTCATAGAGCTCGGGGTCTATGGCGGCCAGGGCCGAGATGAAGATAATTGCGTTATATCCCAGATGCTGCCACATATTAGAGCCTATGTACAGCGTCCTAAACCACTCCGGTCTGGAGATCAGCGCGCCTCCCGTATCGCCGAAGGCCGCTGCCAGCCGCGTCAGAACGCCGTCCGCCTTGCAGAAGTCGTTGAGGATCGACACAACGACGACGACAGAGATAAAATACGGCAGGTAGGAGATGGTCTGTGTGACCTTCTTGAAGGCTTTGTTTCTGATTTCGTTGAGGCAGAGGGCGAAAACTATGGGCAGCGGGAAAGAGTAAATCACACCGTACAGGCTTATTATCAGGGTATTTTTCAGCGTCCTGCCAAAGTTAGGGGACTGGAAATATCTCTGAAACTGGCGCAGGCCTACCCATTCGCTGCCGAAGATGCCCTTCCTTATATTGAAATCCTGAAACGCCATGAGAATTCCGCCCATGGGGATGTAGTTGAAAATTATAAAATAGGCCAGCGGGAACAGCGCCATAAGGTATATTCCCCAGTTCTCGCGCAGATCCCTCTTTATTATCCTGCTCTTCGGGACCTTCGGTATCTCCACGGTTCCCGCAGAGGCGGCCGCGGCTTTGGCTTTCTTCAAAGATTTTGCCTCCTCTCAGATATGCAAGTCCAAAAGGAAAGGCGGGCCTGTTTTTTCAAAGACCCGCCGCAACCTTTCAAATCATCTTAGCGGGCGTAGTAACGGTCAAGCGCTGCCTGCTGCAGCGCAATGCAGTCCTCTATGCCCATGTCAACAAGCGACTGACGGTAGTCGTCATACTCGTCCAGAGACTTCTGTCCCATTATAAACTGCGCATTGGCCTCCTGTACGAAGGTCTCAATGTCAGAATACATGGAGGCGTATTCAGAGTTTTCGTCAGATGTCATGGTCATACGCACAGGCAGGAAGGAGGTAGGCTCGTTTTCAGACCATACCTGATAGTTCTCCTGCAGGTAGTCCTCCATCTGCTCAATCTGGGAAGCCTCATACCGCACAGGCGGGTTCTTCGTCCAGAACTGAACCAGCACTGTCGCCGAGGAGATTCCGTCCGGGTTGGAGTAGCGGAAATCGTAATCTCCGATGCGGTGGCCGTCCTCTGCGGCGTACCAGACAACATCCTCCTCGCTCTCAAGGCCGTAGTTGGCGTTGAGGTAGACGTCCTCGGCATAGAAGCCGTCATTCCAGCGGATAGCCTCTTCAATATTTTCGCCATCGGCGAAGAATACCATGCAGTATCCGTTCATATGGTCAGAGCCGGCGCTGGCATTGCGGAAACTGGGAGTGACCGCGTCATCACCGCTCTTTACGGGCTGCGGGGCAGCTACCAGGAAGAAGTCGGGGTTCGTCGCGCCGCGGGTAACGTAGGTCCCGCCCATGCGCGTACCGTAGTCAATAAGCGCACCGACCTTATCGTTCAGCATCATATCATTGTCGGCGGTGATACCCGTGGACTGTCTTGTAGCGAAGTCCTTGTCAAGCAGGCCCTTCTCCCACCAGTCGTGGAGAAGCGTGAGGTAATCCCTGTACTGGTCGTCCATCGGCCCGTACTGGACCTTCCCGTCGCGCATATACCAGTAGGGGGCGGTATCATATCCCGCCATAAACTCGCCATAGTCAATACCATACTTAGATGTATAGAACGGGGCCTCGATCCCCAGCTGATCCTTAAACGCGGTGAGAACTTCCTCCCACTCGTCATAGGTTGTGGGGACTTCCATTCCCACCTTATCCAGGAAATCCTGGCGGATGGCTATACCCTGGTCAGCGACGCACTCATCGCCCATGGTAAGCCAAACGCCCCACATGCCGTACATCTTGCCGGTATCGCTCTTTGCGGATTTTCCGAAATCCTCCTGGGAATTCAGCCAGGAGACGTAGTTGGGGGCAAAGTCGAGATATTCCATCATGTCGATGAAGTAGCCGTCCTCTATGGCCGCGTCCTCGCCGTCACGGTAGCTCTGCCCTGAATAGGGCTGGGAATACGCCATGTCGGGGAGATCGTCAGAGGCGAACAGCAGGCTGAAAGCCTCAGACTCTGTTCCCGCAGCGGGAACAATGAAGTTGATGTGGATTCCGGTCTTCTCCTCATACCAGGGCCAGAACTCGCCGTCGTTAAAGTCAGCAAGCTCTCCCATAGAGCCAGCCATGGGATACCACAGATCGAGGGTCAGCGGTTCGGATACCAAAGGATATGTCTGCTGGTTGGTCTTGCCCATCACGACGTCGGATGCGGGATAGCCGTTGGCGTTTGTCTCGCCGCCGGTGCTTGAGACTTCGCCGGTCTCAGAGGACTCCCCGCCAGCGCTCTCGGCTTTGCTCTCCTCCTCGCTCTGGGTTTCACTTGCGCCGCCGGACGTACCGCCGCTCTCGCTGTTTTCATTTCCCCCGCCGCAGGCGGACAGGACGCCAAGCACCAGCATGGCGGCAAGCAGAAGCGCAAGCAATCTTTTTGCGTTCATTTTCAGTTTTCCTCCTAACACAAATTTTCCCGGGCCGGTTTCCAAAGCTGAGCTTTAGTTACTCCAAAAAATCCAGCCCAAATTTATAAGAGTATTATACCCCCCCTCATACGGAAAATTCAAGCCCTTTTTTTACTTTTCTC
>CAZRQD010000028.1:0-18380 GCA_964602365.1 uncultured Acutalibacter sp.
TTCAAATTTTCCAAAACGTGCCTATTTCAGGACACGAAAACCCCCGTTTTAGCCTATATATGGGGGGACTTTTTATGAGGACCGATTTTTCCTCCCAAAAAATTACCTTGAAAGGGGACCAAAAATGCCAACGAAAAACGACTTCACAGAAGCCAAAACCGCCCTTCACAAGGCAGAGAAAAAGCCAAAATCTCATGTCAGATTTCTCGAGAAAAATATCGGTAAATCAGCTGAGATCAAAAAAATTGGTAAGAAAACGGGAGAAAATCGGTATTGACTAATCTGGCAAAAGCGGATTATAATCCTTAAAGAGAAAACAAGAAAAGAGGGAAATTTCATGAATGTTCTCATGATAAACGGCAGTCCCCATCCAAAGGGCTGCACTTTCACGGCACTCAGCGAAGTGGCGAAAGAATTAAACGCCGCGGGGATAGAGACTGAAATCCTCACGGTGGGAAACAGGCAGGTTCGCGGCTGCGTCGCCTGCCGGCAATGCTCCAAGCTGGGAAAATGCGCCTTTGACGACATCGTAAACGAGGCCGCAGCAAAGTTTGAAACAGCGGACGGTTTGGTTATCGGGTCACCCGTATACTATGCCTCGGCTAACGGAACGCTGATCTCCTTTTTGGACAGGCTTTTTTACAGTTCCGGTTTTGACAAGAGCATGAAGGTCGGTGCCTCTGTCGTCTGTGCGCGCAGGGCTGGGACAACTGTCACCTTTGATGAGCTGAACAAATACTTCAGCATCAGCTCTATGCCCATTGTCTCATCTCAGTACTGGAATATGGTTCACGGCAATTCTCCGGAGGAAGTGCTTGCTGATCTGGAGGGGCTGCAGACGATGAGGACTCTCGGCAGGAATATGGCTTTCCTTATCAAGAGCATTGCCATAGGGAAGGAGAGCATTGGACTTCCGCCAAAGGAAGCTGCCCTAAGGACTAACTTTATCCGCTGATTTTGCTGTGGTTGCGGAATCTACGCCGTTTTTCTCGCAGAACTCTTTCAGGCAGCAGATCTCGCATTTTGCCTTTCTCGCCGTGCAGACTGCCCTTCCGTGAAGCACCAGCCTGTGGCAGAAGTTGTTGGATTCCTCGGGCGGGAGGACCTCTCTTAGGTCGTCCTCCACCTTTCGGGGGACTTGCGTATCTGTCAGTCCGATGCGGTTTGAAAGCCTGATCGCGTGGGTATCTGTGACCACTGCGGGCTTGTGGTAGATGTCCCCGACTATCAGGTTGGCTGTCTTTCTGCCAACTCCCGGCAGCGTGATCAGCTCTTCCACGGTATCCGGGACCCTCCCGCCAAAGCGGTCTCTCAGCTCTCTGCAGCATGCTAGGATATCCCTTGCCTTGGTCTTATAGAATCCGCAGGAGCGTATAAGCTCGCCTATCTCCTCCTCCGTCCCGTCGCAAAAGGCCTCTAGCGTTGGGAACCGGGCAAAGAGGGCGGGCGTGACCATATTTACCCTTGCGTCGGTGCACTGGGCAGCAAGCCGCGTAGATATGAGCAGCTGAAGCGGGTCCTCATAATCCAGCGAGCATACCGCGTCAGGATATTCCCTTTTTAGCGCGTCCACTGCCAGCAGGGCAAGTTCTTTTCTTTCCATCCTTATTTTCCTCTCATCAATTAATGCTTTTTAAAGCCTTTAAGACCTCTGCCCTTTTAGGGATGCTTTGGGCTGCGCCCGGTCTCTGCACCGCTAGGCAAGAGGCCATTGCGGCCGTCTCCATCGCATCTTTAAGGGAGAGCCCCTCGCTTAGAGATACAAAAAAATATCCCGTATAGGTATCTCCCGCGCCGGTTGTGTCTACCGCACGCGTATTAAAGGCGGGAACTTTTTCGTGCTCTATTTTCTCCCCCGGGTGGACAAAAAACGCCTCGCTTCCAATCTCCCCAAGCGTGACGACAAGCGACAGTGCGGGATACACCTCATGAAGTCTCTCAAAGACCTCCTTCGGCTCTGCCGCCAAGCAGATTGCCCGCGCCTCTGTCTCGTTTACTATCAGCCATTTTAACTTATTGAAATCCACCTTTTCTATCTCGGAATTATATGGTGAGGGATTTAAAACGGTGTCAAGCCCGCGGAGGAAAGCCGCTTCGATTATCTCTGGAAGCAGGTTAATTTCGTTTTGAAGCAGCAGCAGGTCCCCTTTTTCAAACCTTGAGATGGTCTCGTTAACCTGAGAGGCTGTCACCATCCTGTTAGAGCCGCCGTAGATTATTATCTTGTTCTCTCCATTTGGCGTCACCTCTATCACGGCATTCCCTTGGATCGCCCCGGTTTGTCTTATAAGGCTTGTGTCCACCCCGTTATCTTTCAACAGTTCTATAAGACTCTCTCCGCCGGCCCCGACGCACCCGGCGTGATAGACATCCCCTCCCGCACGGGAAAGTGCGACCGACTGGTTCAGCCCCTTCCCTCCCGGATTTATGTTTTGAGAGAGGGAGTCCACCGTCTCACCCGAAGCCGCAAAGTGAGGGACATTATAGACATAGTCCAAATTCAGAGAACCGAAATTGAGAATTTTCACAGTCATCATCACCGTCTAATGTATAGGATTTTAGATTCGCCTCTCTATGCGTTTCAAGTTTAGGGCCGGGGCTTTTACGGGGAGGGAAGTAGCTTGTGTCGGCAGAATCAATCATTAAGTCTGAGGAGTTTCACAAGCTTTTCTCCCCTTGGCAGCATCTCAAGAAGTTCTCTGTTCACGGCGCCTGTCTTGACCGAGAAAATAACATATACTATGACGGCGAATAATATCACCGGTAAGATGATCAGCCGCGAAGAGGTCAAAAGACTTAGGCCGTAATACACTGCATAGGAGAGCACTCCCATCAGCGCAGTTGACAGAAGAACAGAGGGGAGGGTCCGCAGGGCCTCTTTAAGTCCCGACGCAAGCTTTGAGACTGCCAGCAGGTTTAACCCTGCCATCAGAAAATAGGAGACGAGCGTGCTGATGGCCGAACCCATGACGTTTATCTCCGGAATACCCGTCAGTATATAGGAGAGTATGATCTTTACAACTCCCCCCACGGCCATATTTGCGACCGGCAGCACCGGATGGCCATAAGATTGCAGTATTGCGTTTGTCGTCATAAGGACGGCGTTAGCCACTATTGCAATGCTTAAAGTGGCCAGAAGAGGGGAGGTCGCAGCCGCGGTCTCGGGAACATGGAAGAGGAGAAGATCGCAGACGGGTTTAGAAAATATGCACATCCCTACTGTTGCAGGGAAGGAGACCAGAAGCGAGACGCGCATGGACATCCCCGAAATTCTCTCTGCGTTTTCCTTTTCCCCTGCTGCGAGAGCTCCGCTGAGCGCGGGGAGAAGAGAGGTGGATATAGGTACGACGAAAGCCCCGGGCAGGTCAAAAAATTTTCTTGCATGTCCCAAAATTCCCCTCAAGTCCTCCGCATGCGAGAGGGTAAAGCCGGCGGCGTCCTGAAGCCTCTCCATCAGGACTGCGGCGTCAGCGGTGTCCAGGAGGTTCAAAAAACAAGCCCCTATTGTAATCGGCACTGAAAAGCGGATTAGTCTCAAGAGTAGGGCTCTGTCCTCAGCAGCGCTGGGTTTTTCGTAATAATTATCAGCCTGTGGGACAGGCATCCCCCTCATATGTTTTGGTTCCCAGCCCCTTCTGCGGCGGTGAGTCTCTCCCCGGGCAAGCCGGTCCTCTCTGCTTTGCTTAATTTTGCAGATTGAGAGGTAAAGCATACCTAGGCCGGCGCTTACAGAGACGCCGATTATCGCGCCCGTCGCCGCCCAGGAATCATTATGGTAAACATTTATGATGGTTATCGCCAGACCTACCCCTATGACGACCTTGCTTACTGCCTCTATTGTCTGCGAGACGGCTGTCGGAACCATATTGGAGCGGCCCTGGAAATACCCGCGGATAGCCGACATCACAGAGAGGAAGAAAAGCGTTGGGGAGAGGGCCCTTATAGCGCTTGAGGCGTTGGGATTTCCCATGAATCTGGCAAGCTGGGGAGAGAAGCAGAACATGAAAATGCTTCCCGTAAGTCCCAATATAAAGAACAGCCAGAAGGATATGGAGAAGACCCTGTCCGCCTCCCTCTCCTCTTTTCTGGAGTAGGCTTCGCCAACCATGCGGGATACGGCCAAAGGGAGACCTGCGGTGGAGAGAGTAAGGAAAATCCCGAAAATGTCGTAGGCGGTATAGAAATAGCTCATCCCCGCCTGACTGATGAAGTTGGCAAGCGGTATTGAGAAGAGCAGACCTAAAATCTTCACGACCAAGGTGGAGGCTGTAAGTATGGCGGTGCCCATCATGAAATTTTGCCTTTTTCCTTTTATGAGAGCCGCCTCCCTTTCAAGTCTGATGAAAACCTAAGAGTATGATAATACTTTTCTCTTAAAACGTCAAATTTCACGCGCCTCTTCAGCCATATGGCTTAGGAGACTTACAGAACCCACGCGGTACCCGCTTACGGCAAAGCGGCAAAACCCCCTGTCCATGATTAGGCAGAGCGGGAAGACGTCCGGTTCTAAAAAGCATGCGCGCGCCGCCTCTTCGCACTCCGCCATATCAAAGAGCCAAACTGCGGACCCGGGATATTTTTTTAGTACGAGATTTAAGAGCCCGTCACTAGCCTCATCCCTGTCATTGACCAGAAAGACGGGGGACAGAGAGGGAGTCTCCTCCTCCATCAGCTCGTTTAGCAGATGTTCCGTGGGCTCTCTGTCAGGCTTTAGAAAACAGAGGACTGAAAATTCAGGCGGGGTCTCGGCCTCCCCCGAAAGTCCTTTAAAGGAAAACACCGGAAGCTTAAAGCGGGTAAGGAGGTTTTTATATTCCGCCTTCCTCGCTGAGAGACTGAGGTTTCTCTCCTCACCGGATGAGAGGGTAAATTTAACCTCCCTCACCAGCTGGTTCCCGGACGGCAGACGGGAGGCGGATAACAGCCTGTACCTTCCGGGGGGGAGAGAGAGTCTTATATTTTCTCCGGATTTTAGCCTTGTCAAGATGCGGTTACATTCGCCCATCAAGCATATATCTCCGGCTTTCGCACTGAGATTTAGCCCTGCGCGGTCTTCGCTGAGAACCAACCGGGAAAATCCGGAACCGGAATATATTTCTATCTCACCCTCTTTAGAGAGTCTTGCAGGGATGCCGGAAACCCGCAAAGCCGCAACTGCCAAGGATAACAGGGTCTCAATATCACCTTTTCCGCGCCTTAGGGCGGATATCAAACTTACGGGGACAGGTGAGGGAGATTCTATTGAAAAATTGTTGAAGACCCAGGAAACTGCCGTTTCGGGTTTTTGGGAGATCTGTCTTTTCATGTCCTTCCCAAGGACTTTGCCGAGTTCCTCTCTCCAAGGTTTGAGCGGTTCCCTGCCAATGCGTTCTGAGAGGATACCGCTAGTAAAAACTTCTCCCGGAAAATCATTCTCGTATGCGAAAGATGCAATTGCATCTGAAAGGACTTCAAATCTTGGCTTTCCAGCCCTGTCCTTTTCAGAGAGGGCGGAAAATGCCATCGCATGCTTCCCGGAAAGCGTAGGCTTTTTCTCCGAAATTCTCTCTCTCCTCTTTTTCTCGGCTTCTTTCAAAATGCTCTCTCTCTTGGCTTTAAGCTCCTGCGTCAGCCCGGATACGCCGCCCCCTGCCGGGGCTATAAAGTCGTAATCCTCTGCCTTATCCCAAGAGGTCTGGAACTTGAGGACCATCTCTTCCTCGAAAGGTCCCAGAAGTTTTTCGGCGATGAACCTGCCATCCTTTTCCGCCCTAACGAGAGCGCTTCCAAAGCCCAGGAGAATCACTGCATTTCCATGCGAATCGCATTCCTTTTCGCCTATTGGAAGATAGGCCCCGTCATTTAAGATATAGAGCATAATTTTTTCCTTTGGCAGAGGGGAGGGGCCATCCATAACGGAGAATTTAACTTTTCTCACTTTAGCATAACGTCCCGTAAGCAGGGGATATACGCAGCCGGGGCCGACAAGAATTTCTTCATCAGGAATTTTCAGAATCTCCCGCTCCTCATTGGGCAGGAAGATTTTTGTCCTTACCGCCATCGCCCGGCTTGCTGCAGGGGTGAACCAACCGCAATCCAAGACCGGCTCGGGCTCGCAGGCGCCAAAATAGCGCCATCTCTCTGAGTCAAAGCATTCCACCCACGCGTGATTGTCGTCGCAGTGAGACCAAAGAGGAGTGTATACCTGTCTTGCCGCTATCCCGACGGACCTGAGAACATTTACTGCGAAGAGGGTTTCCTCCCCGCAGCGTCCGTAACCGCGGCTATAGACCTCAAGAGCGGAGAGAGTTCGCCCGTCTGTACTCCGGTAAGTTACCTGCTCTGCACAAAAGCGATTGGCCTCTAAGATCGCATCTTGCAGGCTGAGACCTTTTACTCGCGGGGCAAGAAGTTCTCTGAAAAATCCGCGGCAATGGCAAAGTTCCTCATCATTTACCCTTGGGAAAAGGACATATAGGAAAAAATCTCTTTCAGAAAGTTCTCTACACCACGGAAACTCCTCCCTGGCGCGCAGGGCTTCCCTCAAATCCTCAAGGAAAAAATCCTCGCCGTATTCCGTGAGATCGCTTTCAGGAAGTAGCGAGAGAACTGCCTTGAGATACTTTGCCTCTTCAGTTCCAAGAGAGGACAGAAGTCTTTCGCCGCTATCGGTCTTGCGCTTTTCCCAGAGTTTTGCGCCTAATTCACAAAGGTCAAATACCATTATTTCTTTCCCCTCGGTACTATTTTTCTTTCAGAACAACTTTAAGGACAGTGTCGACGGGATCGGGAAGCCTTGGGTCCTCACCGAGGTCGGCGAAAGCCAGGTCCGGATAATTTGAGCGTATCCAGCTTCCTGCGGGGAGGACCTCTGCGCCGGTTGAAACAAGGCGAATGCTTTGAACATCTTTTTCCAGAAGTCCGGTGAGGGGGAGAGGACCGACAGTATTTTCAAAGAGATGGTAGTATAGTATGTTCCCGTTTCGGGTTATTCTGCCGTAGTCCGGCTTTTCCATGAAGGCGTTTCCGCAGCCGTAAATGCTGGCGCTGTTTTTGTCCATCCACGCGCCTATCTCTCCCAAGATCTTCTCAGACTCCGGCGGGATATTTCCCTTCGCATCGGGGCCAACATTCAAGAGCAGGTTTCCGCCCTTACTGACGCACTCCACCAGCTTCTTTATAAGCAGGGAGGAGGGCTTGAAGAAATGATCTTTTGCCGCGTATCCCCAGTTATTGTTCATGGTGACACAGGCCTCCCAAACCATCGGCTGTCCGCTTTTATCCAGTATTCCGCTTGGCGGGATGATCTGCTCCGGGCAGGCAAAATCTCCGTGGTATGGCTTGGGATCTCCCTCCCAGAGAGAGCCATATCCCCCGGAACCGCTGACCTCTAGGCGGTTATCTATGATTATACCCGGCTGAAGGTCCCTCACCATGCTGACAAGTTCACTCCCCCGCCAGGTCTCGCCTTTCATGGGCATAGAGGGGTTGTCGTAGGAGAAATCAAACCACATGATATCGATCTTACCGTAGTTTGTACATAGCTCCCTTACTTGGGAATGGAGATAGTCAAGATATCTGTTAAAATCCCTATTCTCGTTGGAATAGGCGGGGTCGTCCCTCATCGGGTGAAATGAATCCCCGTAATGAGGGTAGTCCTCGTGGTACCAGTCCAAAAGCGAGTAGTAGATACCTACTTTAAGCCCCTCGGCGCGGAAGGCGTCCAGATATTCCCTTATCAGGTCCCTGCCGCATTTTGTGTTTGTGGATTTGAAATCTGTAAATTTACTGTCAAACAGGCAGAAGCCGTCATGGTGTTTGGCCGTCATCACGGCATATTTCATTCCCGCGTTTTTGGCGAGTTTTGCCCATTTTTTGGGGTCATAGTCCACGGGGTCAAATTCCCTAAAGTACCGCATATAGTCCTCTTTCGGGATCTTCTCTTGGCTTCTCACCCATTCCCCCCTTGCGGGAATGGAATAGATGCCCCAATGGATGAACATACCAAAGCGGGCTTCACAGAACCAGCGCATGCGCTCTTCATACTCTTTCCTGTCAAATCTATACATATTAGATCTCCCTTCCCCGGTTTTAGCTGATTTTAGCAAAAGTTTCACCCGGCGTCAAGTACGGGTTGAAATGATGGAAAATAAGTGGTATCATTAGATAAACAAATTTGAGAGGAGCTGATTTTATGGCCTTTCGTGAGATTTCTCCTGAGGAGATCTCGGATAACCTTTTCACAGCCGTGAACCGCGGCTGGATGCTCATCACTGCGGGAGACGAGAAAGACCGGAACACCATGACGGCGAGCTGGGGGAGCTTCGGCACCCTGTGGGGACGCTACGTCTCCACTGTCTATATCAGACCGCAGAGATATACCTACGGTTTCGTGGAGAAAAACGGGCACTACTCCCTCTGCTTCTTTGATGAGGACTACCGTAAGGCCCTTGCGCTCTGCGGGACAAAATCTGGCAGAGAGATTGACAAGGAGAAGGAGGCAGGCCTAAGCCCGCGCTTTGACGAGGCAGCACCATATTATGAGGAGGCAAGGCTTGTCTTCATTTGCAAGAAGCTCTATGCGCAGGATTTAAAGGAAGAATCCTTTACTGACATTGAGACGCTTAAAACCACCTATCCGGGCAGGGACCTCCACAAGATGTTCATAGGCCAGATTGAGAAGGTCTTGGTAAGAGGATAAATCGTTTTCCCCCGGGCTTTCGGGGGATCTCTTGACTCTAGCCGAGCTCGAAATCAGAGGGAAGCAAAAGCTCAAGGTTGCGCTCGCTTTCAGGCAGCGCAAGATTTCTCCTCGAGGAGTTGAGTATCGCCTCCTCCACCTTGTTCCTGGCCAGTCTGCCGTTTCCGTTAGTTCGGGGATCACCCTCTCTTTGAAGCTTTGCAAAATAGGCGGTGAGGGGCTCCGCACAATCTGAGGAGAGCCTGTATCCCTCGCCCAGAGCTATGTTCTCGGATATTCTGTATAACTCCTCTCCGGTGTAATCCGGAAACTCTATAATGTTTGGAAACCGTGACCTCAAGCCCGAGTTGGCGTTTAAAAATTCCTCCATCTCGTAGGTATAACCCGCGAGGATAACCACAAGGTTTTCGCGATAATCTTCCATGCCTTTTACCAGGGTATCAATCGCCTCCAAGCCGAAGCTGTCATCCTCCCCGCGATAGAGAGAGTAGGCCTCATCGATAAAGAGAACACCTCCCAGCGCGGACTCTATGGCCTGCCTTGTCTGCGGGGCAGTATGGCCTACGTATTTTCCTACTAGGTCTGCGCGGCTGACCTCCACAAGCTGACCGCCGGAAATTGCACCGATTGCCTTTAGCAGTCTAGCCACAAGCCTGGCGACGGTTGTCTTGCCCGTCCCCGGGTTGCCCGTAAATATCATATGCATCGAGAGAGTACCGCTCTTCAGCCCGCGCTCGCCTCTCATCTTTTGTATAAGATAGTTTTGTTCGATGGAGAGAACATAATCCTTGATTTCATAGAGGCCTACGAGATTTTGAAGTTCAGCTTTTACATTCTCAAGGGCGGCGTTCCTCTCCTCCTCGCCAACCGGTGGTCTGGTCCTTATGAGTTTTTTATCATCCCCGTAGATACAGATCAGTTCCTCCGCATCTGCGGAAATCACTCCCCGCCAGTTTTTAAGGCCAAGTCTCAGCTTCTCATCGCCCATAGCCGAGAAAAGAGCATTGCTCTTTATCTGCATGGACGGGACGCCATCGCTTTTTGAGAAAGCGGAGGTGACGGCAGAAACCGCTTTCTCATCGTAAGTTCCTGAAAAGCCCAGCTTTTTTTCACATCTCCCAAGCAGATGAGAGAGTGTTTTTTCTGCGATCTTTAAAAGGGCTTCAGGGGAAAAATCAGAGGTAGCGCAGAAATCGTCCACCGCACCCGCAAAACCAGAGCCAAGTTCTTCCGCAAGTTTTTCCCCGCCCTTTTCGCTTATGAGAATAATATATTTTCCACTAGCTGAGAGTTCTGAAACGGCATTTGCGGCGAATGCTGACCCCACCTCTGTCAGGATTCCCTTCTGCTCCTTATATCTTCCCGGAAGTTGGCACCTGCCGTCCTTGAACAGCTGAGAGACAGAGTCCCGCACGCCGAGATCCGCCTCTTCAATTCCAGTAAAGCATATGGCGGGAACATCAAGCGATGTATAGAGATCCTGTAAAAAGAGCTTTTTCTCACCCGGCTGCCTGTATTTTGAGAGATCAATCTCAGAGAGTTTTGGACTGGCAAGCACCCCCGCGCGAAAGAGTGACTCTAAAAAGAGCTTAAGCGCAGTTCTCCTGCCCGTGCCTCTTCTCCCAGAGAGTACGATTTTATGCGCTCTATCTTGTTCCTTTAAGATTATGGGACGTCTTAAGGCCATACTCAGCTTAGAGATGAAATCGTCCTGTCCGATTATCTCCTTTTTGACTTCCTCCTCGGCTTTTGAGAAGGCGTTTTCAACATCCTCCTCCGCGCCTGAGTTTATCGTGGACGGTGTGAAACCATCTTGCCTCAAGTTTCTCTCAAGGTCCCCTAGGCTCTCTTTTGCTTCCCGATTAAGCGCCTGGGCCTCCTTAAAACTGTCGATTTCCTTTCTTGCGGTTTCAGCGGCGTCAATTCCGCCGGGGTTTCTTCCCTTAAAGTTCAGCCTGCCGTATCTGAACATGGAGTCCAGAATATCGTCTATGTCCTTTTCATTTGGCAATTTGAAACACCTCACACATATCAGGTTATCAAGAGAGAGTCCGTAGAATCTCTTTAAGTTTTCCTGCGGCGATCTGTCCCGGGGCGGAAGAGTTTTCCCCTGCACCGAAAGTTATCGCACTCCCGAAAACTCCGCCCGAAACCCTGCTTATCTTTCCCAAATCTCCCATGGCCATGGTGATGACCGGTGCAAACTCTCCGCTTGCCCTCTCTGTGGCTGAGAGCAGGTTCAGGACATCTCTAGGGGAGCGGGGCGTAACCGCCAGCTTTGGCAGGTCAGCGCCAAGTTCCCGCATCTTACAGATGGTCTCTACCATTTCGTCTTCAGATGGAGTATTCCCAAAATCATGCTTTGAGAGCACCACGGCGAGACCCTTCCCATGCGCCTTTGAGATCAGATTCTTTACCCTGCCCTCCCCGATGGAGAGCTCGATATCTATCAGTTCGAAACCATGAAGTTCCATAATCTCAAGGAGTTTTTTCTCTTGAGCAGCGGGGGAGAGATCCGCCTTCCCGCCCTCCCGCGCACTTCTGAGGGTAAGCAGTATCGGTCTTTTGAGAGTTTTGAGGACGTCCAGTCCATTGGGAAAACTTTCAGAAAAGCCGTCAGTCCGCCACTCGTAGAGGTCGGCGGGGAGATCTTTTACAAAACCCGCCTCTTTGGATAGTCCGATCAGATCACTTGAAGTGAGCGGGACGCAAATTTTTGGGAGTTTATCCTCAAAATCCAGAACATAGCCGTTATTTAATCTCATGGCAATCCCTTCCCTCTAACTTAAAGTATAGTCTCTAAAACTCCGCTTGTCAATTTATTGTAGGAGGGAGAAAAGAAAAAGCCGATTATCTTTGGCTTAGAACTTGACATCATACAGATATCGTTGTATAAGATAGGGGAAGAAAAGGTAAAAAGGCAAAAGGAGGAATTTTTACGCCTGACGAAAAAGAAAAGCAAGAGCTAAAGGAGCTTAGAGAAAAGCTTCTCAAGGATCGCACACATCCCTACAGCAAACTTTCAGAGGAGGATAAGACCGAGATCTCAAAGTTTTCAGAGGGGTATAAGGCATTTATTGACAGCGCTAAGACGGAGCGGGAAGCGGTGGATTATACCGTGAATGCGGCTAAGGCCGCCGGCTTTCTGCCGTTTGACCCCGAGACGAAATACTCCCCGGGTGACAAGATTTACTTCAATAACCGCGGGAAGGCCATATGCCTTGCCGTCATCGGCAAAAAGGGGGCAAGCGAGGGAGTCCGCATAGCCGCCGCGCATATCGACAACCCCAGACTTGACCTAAAGCCTGCGCCGCTCTATGAAAGCGGAGAACTGTCTCTCCTCAAGACCCACTATTACGGGGGGATCAAAAAATACCAGTGGCCCACAATCCCGCTTTCGATGCATGGAAAGATCATCCGGCGCGATGGGACAGAGGTGACCGTCTGCGTCGGGGAGGACGATGGCGACCCGCAGTTTACCATCACCGACATCCTGCCCCATCTTGGAAGAGACCAGATGCAGAAGACACTTGCGCAGGCGTTCAGCGGCGAGGATCTCAATATTTTGGCCGGCTCCCTTCCTGTTGAAGGCGAGGGCGACTCCCTCATCAAGCTGAATGTCATGAAGATTTTAAACGAGCGCTACGGGATAACGGAGGACGACCTGCAGAGCGCGGAGATCTCCTTTACCCCGGCTTTTAAGGCCGTGGACATAGGATTTGACAGGAGCATGATAGGAGCTTACGGCCACGACGACCGCGTCTGCGCCTACCCGTCGCTTGAGGCCCTGCTTAACTGCGGAGTCCCCACGCATACCTCTATTGTCTGTCTTGCAGACAAAGAGGAGATAGGCAGTGTTGGGAATACCGGACTTGCCTCAGAATTTCTGGATTATTTCGTCTCTGACTTAGCAGAGGCGGAGGGCTTAAAGCCCAGGAGGGTTTGGTCATGTTCCAGCTGCCTCTCCGCTGATGTCACCGCGGCGTTTGACCCAACCTATGCGGGGGCCTATGAAGCGGAGAACTCCTGCTATCTCAACCGCGGGGTGGGTGTAATGAAGTATACCGGCCATGGAGGGAAGAGCGGCTCTAACGACGCATCTGCCGAGTTCACCGGATGGGTGCGGAGAATTCTAAACGAGGCCGGAGTCATCTGGCAGATGGGCGAGATCGGCAAGGTTGACCAGGGCGGCGGCGGAACAGTGGCTCTGGACATCTCCCGCTTTAATGCAGATGTGATAGATATTGGCGTTCCTGTGCTGTCCATGCACTCACCGTTTGAGGTTGTCTCCAAGCTCGACCTCTATATGACCTATAAGGCGGTCAAGACCTATTTTGAGGCTGAATAGGATTTTCGAGATGGAAGGCTCTCGGGTGAACCGGGGGCCTTCATCTTTGCCCAAAGGGTGTTATGGGGTTTAGTTGCTTATCCCGCCCTGTTGACCGGTGCACCCCCAAACGCTTGCGAGAAAAATCTGGAAGATTTCCCAAAATTTTGCGAATTTTGCCCTGTCGTGGGGGAGCGTTCCCAAAATTTGCGCAAATTTTCGCTGATTTCTTGTTTTTTTCAGCAAAGTATGCTATAATTCAGGAGTATAAAGGGAATTCTGCCTAGCGGAGAGGAGGGCTCTTATGGCGGACAGCCGGTGCATGAATTGCTTTTCCATGCTGGAGAGGGAAGACGATATCTGCCCAGTTTGCGGCTGGGACAACGGCAGGGCTCAGGCCGCCGGAGGGCTTGGATATATGACAGAGCTCTGCTCCCGCTACCTTGTGGGCAGGGCAAAATCCAGAAACGGCGAGGGAATCTCTTACGCAGCTTGGGACAGCAGTTCCCGCAGGGTGGTGGAGATTAGGGAGTTCTGCCCCGCTGCACTCGCGCGGAGGGGGGAGGATTTTGTTACCATGGAGCCGAGGGCAAACCGCGAGGGGGATTATAACCGCCTGCTTGACGAGTTTGTGGACCTCTCGCGCGGGATAAGCCGTTTAAGGGAACTCTCCGTTGTGGTCAGCGTGACGGACATTTTTACAGAGAACAACACCGCCTACGCCGTCTACGAACCTCCGCCCGTGAAAACCGTCAGGCATCTGATTAGGGAGAAGGGAAATCTCTCCTATAACGAGGTAAACCGTCTCTTCATGCCCGTTGTGACGGGGCTGGGGCTAATCAATTCCTTGGGAATCTCCCATCTGGGCATAAGCCCGGAGACTCTCAGGGTAAACAGGGATGGAAGTCTGATCATCACCGGTTTTTCTGTAAAAGAGGCCAGGGGGACCGATACCTGCATAGACGGCGAGCTGTATACCGGCTATGCCGCGCTGGAGCAGTATATCCCCGGCGCAGACTGCGGAGAGTCGAGCGATGTGTATGCTCTTGCTTCCGTAATGCTCTATGCGCTTACCGGCGTATCCCCTGCATCTGCGGAGGAGCGGGCTAGGGACCAGCGGCTGATGATCTCTAAAGACGTACTTAGGGGCATACCGCCTTTTGCCATAACCGCCATAGCGAATGCCCTGCAGGTGAGAAGCGAGAACCGCACCCCAAGTTTCGAGAGGTTCCGCGCAGAGCTGAGCAATGCCCCTACGATAGTAAATGATGCCGAGCATATCGGGACAATTAAGAGAATCCCCATAGGGCTGGAGATAGGGCGAAAGGGCTATTCTCCCGCCTGGTGGCTTTTCGGTTCTCTGGTACTGACCCTTGCCGCGCTGATCGTCGTGGCATCTATCTGGATGGGGCAGAGGGGAATGAGCTTTGGCGACCTGAAGGATATTTTCAAAAAGACAGAAGAAACTGCCGTCGAGAGCCAGGTCCCCTACATGCTGGGGCAGAATTACGAGGAATGGGCTGAGAGAATCTCAAGTGGGGAGTATGACTTCACGCTTGAGGTCTCTGAGATGATATTCAACGAGACGGTGGAAGAGGGAGATATAATAAGCCAGAGCGTCATGCCCGGAGAGGAGATAGAACCCGGGGGAGTGATCATCGTCACCGTGAGCAGGGGAAAGGAGAGAAGAATCTTGCCCGCCGTTAAAGGCCTAAGCTACGAGGAACTCTCCGCCGCACTTATGGAGGACGGGTTTGAGCCAGTGCGTAAGGATGAGGTAAACGACGGGGTGGAGGCGGGATATGTCATCCGCTATGAAGGATATAACGAGGGCGATACGCTGGAGTACGGTTCTCCTGTTACGATTGTCGTGAGTTCCGGCCCGCCGCAGCAGTGAGGTTTTTAACACGAAAATTTGGATATTTTACCGGTCTCCCTGCTAATGCGGGGAGAGTTTTTGGCTGGTTATAGGGCTTGAAATTTTAGCACGGGTGGTTTATACTACAAAGTAGCAATTGATTTTCATCAAAGGAGTGAAGGCTTTGAAAGTGCAGGAAAGCGCCTATCTCAGACAGCATAAGCCGCTTTTTGCAGAGCTTCTGGAGAAGTTAGAGGAAGAGTTCGAGTTTGCCTCTATCCTCGCGGTGGACAGCAAGGCGAGGAGCTATTCGGTCTCTCGAAGGAATGTCTCTGTAAATGAGGAGGGGATGTACACCTCCCGCGGTTTTGTCGTGAGAGTGGCGAAGGGCGGCAAATACGCCGAGGCGTCTTTTAACGAGCTTGAGAGGGAGAATATTGAGAGCGTCCTTGGGAAGGTGCGCTCTGTGGCGGATGAGAGCGGGCTAAAGCTTCCCGATGGGCTAAGCGAGAATACCTATAAGATCGAGCCTGGCGAAAAGACGGTCTTCTCCGGCAGCACGGACTTTGAGGTTGATCCCGAGGAGATCGGGGATCAGGCAATTCTAAACAGGCTTACCGAGATCATGGAAAACGGTCTAAAGGTAAGCGACAAGCTCTTGGATTTCACCGCAAGGGCGAGCTGGCGGAAGTACTCCAAGCTGTTTCTCTCAAAGGAAAAGGATCTTGAGGAGAACGTCATGTGGACGACCGGCGGAATCACCGCCGTCGCCAGCAAGGGAATGTCCATCAAGAGCCACGGACACGGCTACTCTAAACTGGGCGGGGCCGAACTTCTGGACGAGATGGGCCATGATCTCGAGCACCACGTGGGCGTGGCGCTGGAACTTCTCGATGCGGAGCCCATTACCCCGGGAGAATATGAGTGCGTCTGTGACCCCTCCACAACGGGGATGATAGTCCACGAGGCCTTTGGCCACGGCGTGGAGATGGATATGTTCGTCAAGAAACGCGCCAAGGCGCAGGAATATATCGGGGAGTATGTGGCCTCGCCGCTGGTGACCATGCACGACAGCGCCTGCGCTGTGGACCAGGCCGCGACGTATTTCTTCGACGACGAGGGGACGATGGCGCACGATACCGTCATAATCGACAAGGGCGTGCTGAAGACCGGAATAAGCGACTACCAGTCCGCGAAAATTCTTGGAACAGTACCCACCGGCAACGGCCGCCGCGAGAGCTATAAGAGGAAGGCCTATACCCGCATGACCAACACTTGGTTCGAGGGAGGCACCGACAGTGTGGAGGATATGATCTCCTCCATCAAATACGGCTTCCTTTTAGAGGACCCCTCCAGCGGAATGGAAGACCCCAAAAACTGGGGCATACAGTGCATGGTAAGCATAGCTAGGGAGATCAAAGACGGAAAACTTACCGGGAAGATCTTCTCTCCCATTGTTCTTACCGGGTATGTTCCGGACCTGTTAAAATCCGTCTCAGCGATGAGTCCCGACCCCGTATTGAGCGGTACGGGCTTCTGCGGCAAGGGGTCCAAGGAATGGGTCAAGGTATCAGACGGCGGCGCATTTATGAAGGCCAGGGTGCGTCTGGGCTAGTTAAGGAGGATAAATATGCTTGATATAATCACAGAGGCTTTAAAGGCGCTTGATATCGAGGGGTATCAGATAGAGGCGGTGCACGGGGAATCTCTGGAGTGCTTCTTTGTAAAGAAAAATCTGGACCTAAAGCGCGCCACCTCCACCGATGACTACACCGTCACGGTATTCAAAGCTTTTGAGAAGGACGGCAGGAAGCTCTTAGGCTCCTCTCAGGCTTACCTGCACCCCGGGATGGGCGGGGAAGAGGTCAGCGCTTCCCTTAAGAACGCTGCCTATGCCGCCTCCCTTGCGGGGAACGACTACTACGAGCTCTACAGGGGTGAGAAGGCAGAGCATATCCCCTCTAAGAGCGGTTTTGCCAAGATGACCCCCCAGGAGAATATGAACGAGATCGTTGACGCCCTCTTCTATGAGGACAGATATGAGGACGCCTTTATAAATTCCGCAGAGGTTTTTGTCCGCAGAAACACTAAGCGAATCATAACCTCCGCCGGCGCTGACGTGAGTTTTGACACCTGCGACGTCTGGGGCGAGTACGTCATCCAGTGCCTAAGCCCTGAGGACGTGGAGACCTATCACCAGTTCAATTTTACAGAACCCGACAGCGCCGCCCTTAGGGCAGAGATCAGAGAGTCCATAGAGATGACCCGCGCCCGCGCGAACGCAGGGAGCGCTCCGCCTACGGGAACCTACCCCGTGATAATCTCCGGGAAGAATCTTGGAAATCTCTTCCGCTACTACCTCTTCCGCTCTGACGCCTCTTCTGTCTATCAGAAATACTCTTCCTTTAAGCCCGGGGACAATATCCAGGGCGACGACGTGAAGGGAGATAGGATAACCCTCGTCTTAAAGGCGAAGGAGCCATACAGTTCCGAGGGAATCCCCATGAAGGACAGGGTCCTCATGGAGGACGGGGTTTTAAAGACCCTCTGCGGGACCACCCGCTTTTCAAGATATCTTGGGATAGAGCCTACCGGCAGCTACCGCGCCATAGATGTTCCCATAGGCGATACCCCCGCAAGCGAGCTAAGGAGCGGAAAATATCTTGAGGCTGTGACTTTCTCAGGTCTCAGCATAAACCCCATGACGGGCTATTTTGGCGGGGAGATAAGGCTTGGCTTCCTCTCTGACGGGGAGACGGTGGTTCCCGTCACCGGCGGTTCCATCAGCGGGAACTTCATGGAGCTGCAAAAGCAGATGACCTTCTCTAAAGAGCGGTTCGTCAGTGCCGACTACACCGGCCCCGCCTGCGTCAAGATAGAGGGCGTCTCTGTCGCGGGGAAATAATTTAAGACCTCAAATCGCCGGCGGTTTTCCGCTGGCTTTTTGTTTTGCGCGGAAATCTTCAAAATTTACAAATTTTTTTGAAAAATTTGCTCTTAGCTCTTGCGTACCGGGGGGGGGGGTAGATGTATAATACAATCGATTGTTGCCATTCTTTTGTCTGTATTTCATCGCCGGTTTTCGGGCGGCGTATAGGAGAATGAAAGATGAAACACGGGAATTTTTTGCGGGTTTTGCGCAGGCTTCTGGCTGTCGTCTTATGCGTAAGTCTTGTTGGCGGCATCCTAACAGAGGCCGGGTGGTTCTCCCCTAAGGCGGGGGCAACGGCTACTGACAATGCTCTCCTCGTTCAGGGCCACGAGGCCGACCCCAGTACCATGGATACTTATCAGGACATGGTAAATTATGACGAGAATACCCGCTACGCCGGCCGTCTCTGGACAGACAAAAGCGTCTTCGGTTACGATTATCCAGATGCAAGTAAAAGTAGGGCAGAGTTGTGGAAGAATAACACTCTCACACTTACTCATGACCTGGACGGCGTAGACGATACCATAACCCTAGACGAAGACTTCCTCGAAGTCTACAGCGCCCTTGGCAGCAGCACCGCCAT
>CAZRQD010000029.1:0-17252 GCA_964602365.1 uncultured Acutalibacter sp.
CCTGGCCGTAGTAGGCGTTCTCGCCGTGTTTTCTGAGATAGTGCTTGGAGAGAAGTTCCGGCTGCATATCGGGGATTTGCGGGTCAAGGCAAAGGCAGTGCCACGCCATAAAGCAGACCTCCTCCAAAACGACGGCGCACTCCACGGCGCTTTGCGCATCCTTCCCCCACGTAAACGGCCCGTGGGAATGGACCAAAACAGCCGGGATATCGAGATAGCTTTTGCCGGAGAAGGTCTCGGCTATGACCCTGCCTGTCTCAAGCTCGTAGCTGCCGGCAATCTCTGACGGGGTGAGCTTTCTTGTGCAGGGAACGGGTCCGTAAAAATGGTCCGCATGGGTGGTGCCCAGGGCAGGGACGCTTTTCCCAAGCTGGCTAAAGACCGTTGCCCAGCGGCTGTGGGTGTGGACAATCCCGCCAATGCCGGGGAAGGAGCGGTATAGCTCGGCATGGGTATCGGTATCAGAGGAGGGGTTTAGGTCCCCTTCTACCCGCCTGCCTGAGTTTACATCCACAAGGACAATCTTTTCCGGCGTGAGGCTCTCGTATTCCACACCGCTGGGCTTTATCGCCATAATGCCGCTTTCGGGGTCATACCCGCTGACATTTCCCCAGGTGAAGGTGACGAGGTCGTATTTTGGCAGAAGCAGGTTCGCGGCGCAAACCTCCTCTTTAAGTTTTTCAAGCATCTTATCCCGCCTCTCTGTTTAGTTTGACAGCGCCTTGAGGCGCTCCATGGCCTCGCGCGTTTTGTCCCTGTCGCCGAATGCCGTGAGGCGGAAATATCCCTCTCCGTTTTTGCCAAAGCCCTCCCCGGGCGTACCGACTATCTCGGCACGGTTTAGGAGATAGTCAAAATACTCCCAGCCGGTAAGGCCGTTTGGACATTTAAGCCAGATATACGGGGAGTTCTCCCCGCCGGTGAACCAGAAATTCATCCGGGAGAGCGCCTCGGTCATAATCCTCGAGTTCTCCTCGTAATAGCCGAGGTTCTCCCTGATCTGCGCAAGGCCCTCTTTAGTAAAGACCGCCTCAGCCGCCCTCTGGGTCACATAGCTGACGCCGTTAAATTTAGAGCCCTGCCTGCGCTCCCAGAGCTTGCCCAAAGAGACGCCGTCAAAGGAGAGCTCCTTTTTCATCACGGTATAGCCGCAGCGCATGCCCGTAAACCCCGCCGTCTTGCTGAGAGAGCAGAACTCCACGGCGCAGCGCGCGGCCCCGGGAATCTCGAATATGCTGCGGGGGAGATTCTCTCCCCTGACAAAGCTCTCATAGGCGGAATCGAACAGCAGGAGCGAGCCGTTATAGAGCGCGTAATCCACCCAGGCGGCAAGCTGGTCCTTGGAATAGCAGGCGCCTGTGGGGTTATTGGGGGAGCAGAGGTAGATTAGATCGGCACGCAGGTCCTTGGGAGGGGACGGCAGAAAGCCGTTTTCGGCGTTCCCGTCAAGATAGACTATCCGCCTGCCTGAGAGAATGTTCGTATCCACATAGACGGGGTATACCGGGTCGGGGATGAGGACGGTATTGTCGGTGTCAAAGAGGTCCACGATATTCCCGACATCGCTCTTGGCGCCGTCGCCTATGTAGATCTCCTCCGGCAAAACAGAGACGCCTAGGGAGGAGTAGTAGCCGGAGACCGCCTCCCTTAGGAAGGGGTAGCCGTTTGAATCCGGGGAATACCCGCGGAAAGTCTCTTTTCTCGACATCTCCTCCGTGGCGCGGTGCATGGCCTCTATGACCGCGGGGGCAAGCGGGAGGGTGACGTCGCCTATGCCCATGCGTATGAGGCTGTTTTCGGGGTGGGCCTCGGTATACTCTGCCACCTTTCTCGCTATCGTCACGAAGAGGTAGCTTTGGCCGAGTCTGTTAAAATTCTGGTTAAGCTTCATAAAGTCGCTCCTTTAAGATTTTCCGGGATACCGCGGTATCCTAAACATACCAAAGGATACCATGGTATTTTGAAAATACCGCCGTATACTAGGATTTCTTATTTTCCATATACTCCACAGCAGCGCCGACAAATCCCTTAAACAGCGGATGAGAGCGGTTCGGGCGGGATTTGAACTCTGGATGGAACTGCCCCGCTATGAAGAACGGGTGGTCGCTAAGCTCCACTGTCTCGACTATCCTGCCGTCGGGAGAGGTTCCGCAGATTACCATGCCGTTTTCCTCTATCAGGTCCCTGTAGTCGTTGTTGAACTCGTAGCGGTGGCGGTGGCGCTCGTTTATCAGGGACTCTTTGTAGCAGCGCATCATGAGAGTACCGTCCTTGATCCTGCAGGGGTAGCTGCCAAGGCGCAGCGTCCCTCCCTTATTTATCTCATTGCTCTGGTCCGGCATAAAATCTATGACCTTGTTTAACCCGTACTCGTCAAACTCTCCTGAATTGGCGTCCTCTATGCCGCAGACATTTCGGCAGAATTCTATCACCGCGACCTGCATGCCAAGGCAGATGCCGAGATACGGGACCTTTTTCTCCCTGGCGTACTTGACAGCTAGGACCATGCCCTCTATCCCCCTGGGACCAAAGCCGCCCGGGACAAGAATGCCGTGGCAGTCTCTTAGGCGGGAGTCCACATTGTCGGGCGATAGGGTCTCGGAATCCACCCAGTCTATCTCCACCTTGGCAGAGTGGTCGTAGCCCGCGTGGGCAAGCGCCTCCATGACAGAGAGATAGGCGTCGTGGAGCTTTACGTATTTGCCGACTATGGCTATCTTCACGCTCTTCTTCCTGCCGCGAATTCTCTCCACCATCTTCAGCCAGTCTGAGAGGTCCGGCTCTGGTGCGGACAGGTGGAGCTCTCTGCAGACTATCTCTGAAAAGCGGCTCTTCTCCAGCATGATGGGGGCCTCGTAGAGGACGGGTATCGTGAGATTCTCTATCACGCAGTCCCTGCTCACATTGCAGAAAAGCGCTATCTTCTCGAAAATCGAGGGATCGGTTATGGGCTCGTCTGTGCGGAGAACGATGATATTTGGCTTGATGCCCATGGACTGCAGCTCTTTTACGCTGTGCTGGGTGGGCTTAGACTTATGCTCTCCGCTGCTCTTCAGATACGGAACAAGCGTCACATGGATAAAGAGGGAGTTGCCCGGCCCCAACTCCTGCGAGACCTGGCGTATGGCCTCCAGAAAGGGCTGGCTCTCTATATCGCCCACAGTGCCGCCTATCTCGGTAATCACCACGTCGGCGCTGGAATGTTTGCCGACGTTGTAGATAAAGCTGGTTATCTCGCTTGTTATATGCGGGATGACCTGCACCGTCTCCCCCAAAAACTCTCCCCTGCGCTCCTTGTTTAGGACGTTCCAGTATACCTTGCCGGTAGTTAGGTTAGAGTATTTGTTGAGGTCCTCGTCTATAAACCGCTCGTAATGGCCCAAATCGAGGTCGGTCTCCAGTCCGTCCTCTGTGACATAGACCTCGCCGTGCTGGTATGGGCTCATCGTGCCGGGGTCGACATTTATGTAGGGGTCAAGCTTCTGCGCCGCCACCTTTAGGCCCCTCGCCTTTAAGAGCCTGCCCAAGGACGCCGCGGTAATCCCCTTCCCCAGACCAGAGACAACGCCGCCCGTCACGAAAATATACTTAGCCATGGGTCTTCTCCTCCTTTAAACCTCTATCTCCCCTTCAAATACGCGCACGGCCTCGCCTGTCATGAGGACGCGCTCTTTCGTGTAGTTTACGGTAAGCTCTCCCCCGCGAAGTTTTACCGTGATATCCTCCCCTGCGCTGCAAAGGCCGTTTTCGCATGCAGCGGCAGCCGCCGCGCAGGTTCCGGTACCGCACGCCATGGTCTCTCCGCTGCCGCGCTCCCAGACGCGCATCTTGAGGGTATGCCGGTCTATGACCTGTACAAACTCCGTATTCACGCCCTGGGGGAACAGTGGGTCGTGCTCGAAGAGCGGGCCTATGGGCTCTAGCTGCAGCGTGTCCGGGTCCCCGCCAAAGATTACGCAGTGCGGGTTCCCCATACTGACGCAGGTTATCCTGTGCTCTCCCCCGGCTATGGGGGTAAGTTTTCCTATGACGGACTCTTCGTCTAAATTCACGGGAATCTCTGACGGGGTGAACACGGCCTTTCCCATATCGACGGTGACTGTCCCTACCTTGCCGCCCTTTACATGCGTCTCGCAGGTCTTCACGCCGCTTAGGGTCTCTATGAGAATTTTATCTTTTCTCGCATATCCCTCGTCGTAGAGATATTTCGCCACGCAGCGGATGCCGTTTCCGCACATCTTCCCCTCGCTGCCGTCGGCGTTGTACATCTCCATCCTGCCGTCGTACCTCCCGCTTGGGCAGATGAGTATCAGCCCGTCAGAGCCGATCCCCTTATGCCTGTCGGAGAGCCTTACCGCGAGCCGCGCGGGGTCCTCCACCCTCTGCCTAAAGCAGTCCACGTATATGTAGTCGTTCCCGGCGCCGTGCATTTTCGTAAAACGCAGAACAGACATGAATTTACCTCCCCTTTAAATGCTGACCTCTCCGTCAAAGACCTTTTCGGCCTTGCCCGTCATGAGGACCCTCTCATCCGTATAGTTCACGCTCATCTCCCCGCCTTTTAGGATAACCCTTATATCCCGTCCCTTCTCGCAGTAGCCGTTCAGCACGGCAGCGACAACCGCGGCGCAGGTACCGGTCCCGCAGGCCATGGTCTCGCCGTTGCCCCTCTCCCAGATTCTCGCCTTGAGGGTGGTCTCGTCTATCACCTCTACAAAGCCGACGTTCACGCGCTCTGGGAACATGGGGTCAAACTCGAACTTCGGGCCAAGGGTGGCAAGGTCCAGCTTGTCCACGGAGGGGACGAAGACCGTGCAGTGGGGGTTCCCCATGGAGGAGCAGGTTATGCGGAACAGCTCTCCGTCTATGGAGACGGGCTTGTTTATGATGCTCTCCCCCTCTAATCTGACGGGGATTAAGGAGGGCTTAAGCTCGGCCCGGCCCATATCCACGGTGACGCGGGAGACAAGCCCGTTTTTCGTGATGGCAACGCAGTCCTTTATGCCGCTTGCGGTATCAATCCTCAAAAGATGCTTTCCCTCTCCCAGGGGGACGCCGCGCGCTATGCCGTTATCGTAGAGGTATTTCGCCACGCAGCGGATGCCGTTTCCGCACATCAGGCCTTCGCTGCCGTCTAGGTTAAACATTATCATCTTCGCGTCCGCTACATCGCTTGGGCAGATGAGAATTATCCCGTCGCCGCCCACGCCGTTATGCCTCTCTGAGAGATTGATGGAGACAAACTCCGGAGACGCGATGGTGTTGGCGGGGTCAAAGCAGTTTATATAGATGTAGTCGTTAGAGCAGGTGGTCATCTTCGTGAATTTTATCTTCTGCTTCTGTGTCTTGAGGTTGTTTATGTCCACAATCTCGGTATTTTCGGGGGTGTAGCGGCTCATTAGGGAATCCGCCAGGGCGTTGGCGGTATCCAGCGCCGTGAGGCAGGGTATCCCAAGCTGGCTTGCCTTTCGCCTTATCTTCACGCTGTCCTTGGCAGGATTTCTCCCGCGGGCGGAGGTGGAGATGACGTAGTCCACCTTGCCGCTTTCAAGCAGGGTGATGGTATTTACCGAACTCTCGTGGATCTTGTCGACTATCATGACGGAGAGGCCGACCTTCGCCAGAACCAGCGCGGTGCCCGTGGTGGCGTAGATCTTAAAGCCCATGCGGTCAAACTTCTTGGCGATCTCGCCTATCTCAGGCTTGTCCTGATCTCTGACGGTGATGAAAACTCCCCCGCCCTTTCTCTCCATGCTGTGGCCGGAGGCTATCAGCCCCTTGTAGAGTGCCTCCACCAGGTTATTGCCTATGCCCAGAACCTCCCCCGTGGATTTCATCTCCGGACCCAGGTGGGTATCCACATCCTGCAGCTTCTCAAAGGAGAAGACGGGGACCTTCACCGCCACATATGGGCTGGGCGGGTAGAGGCCGGTTCCAAAGCCCAGGTCCGCGAGCTTCTCCCCCAAACTCACCTTTGTCGCCAGATCGCACATGGGGACGCCCGTAACCTTGCTTATATACGGGACTGTCCGCGAGGCGCGGGGATTTACCTCTATGACGTAGATCTCGTTGCCCGTAATTATATACTGCAGATTTATAAGCCCCAGGGCCTTAAGCTCCATGCAGAGCGTCTTTGTCGTGGAGATTATCTTATATGCCATATCGTCGTCGATATCAGAGGCCGGGTATACGGCTATGCTGTCGCCGGAATGTATGCCGGTGCGCTCCACATGCTCCATTATGCCGGGGATGAGAATGTCCTCTCCGTCGCAGATGGCGTCAACCTCTATCTCCATGCCGGAGAGGTATTTGTCTATGAGGACGGGGTTATCCTGCCTGTGGGAGAGGATTATCGCCATATACTCCTCTATGTCCTCGTCGCAGTAGGCAATGATCATGTTCTGCCCGCCGAGAACATAGCTTGGCCGCATGAGGACCGGGTAGCCCAGCTCTTTGGCGGCGCAGAGCGCCTCTTCCTTCGTCATGACGGTAAAGCCGCGCGGGCGCTTGATCCCGGTGCGCTCCAGCAGCTCGTCAAAGCGCTCTCTATCCTCTGCCATGTCTATCGTGTCGGCGGAGGAGCCTAGGATCGGGACATTGTTTTGCGCCAATGCCTTTGTAAGTTTTATAGAGGTCTGCCCGCCAAAGGCCACGACCACGCCCACGGGTTTTTCTATCCTTATAATGTCCAGCACATCCTCCGGCGAGAGGGGTTCGAAATAGAGCCTGTCGCCCGTGTCGAAATCCGTAGAGACGGTCTCGGGGTTGTTGTTTACAATGACGACCTCGTATCCCAGCTCTCTTAAGGACATGACGCAGTGGACGCTGGCGTAGTCGAACTCTATTCCCTGCCCTATCCTGATCGGCCCGGAGCCCAGAACCATGACGGTGGGTTTTTGCCTGTCCCCGCCGATAAACTCCAGCGCCTCGTCTTCCCCGCCGGACTCCTGGGTATCGTAGGTGGCGTAGAAGTAGGGGGTATGCGCCGCAAACTCCCCGGCGCAGGTATCCACCATGCGGAAGGTCGGTTTTCTCTTAAACTCGACTTTGCAGCCGGAAAGCCTCTCTATGGCGGCGTCGGGGTAGCCCAGCTTTTTGCCCCTGGTATAGAGCTCCTCTGTAAGTTTTCCTTTGGAGAGCTCCTTTTCATAGTCTAGGAGGTTTGTGAGTTTATAGAGAAACCAGCGGTCTATCATGCTCTCCCTGTGGAGTTCATCCACAGTGGCGCCGCGCTTTAAGAGCTCGTATATGGCGAAGAGGCGCTCATCCGTGGCATGCCGCACGATATGCCAGAGGTTCTCGTCCGTCTCGTGCTCAAACTTCGGGAGGTTTAAGGTGTCAAGGGAAATCTCGGCGCCGCGCACCGCCTTCATCAGCGCCATCTCAAAGCTGTCCGCGATGCTCATGACCTCGCCCGTGGCCTTCATCTGGGTCCCCAAGTCCCTTTTGGCGTAGACGAATTTGTCAAACGGCCACTTGGGGAACTTCACCGCCACGTAGTCCAGCGCGGGCTCGAAGGCGGCGTAGGTTACGCCCGTCACGGCGTTTTTAATCTCATCCAGGGTATAGCCTATGGCTATCTTCGTCGCGACCTTAGCTATGGGGTAGCCCGTGGCCTTGCTGGCAAGCGCTGAAGAGCGGGAGACGCGGGGGTTTACCTCTATCACGGCGTATTCAAAGCTGTCGGGATTCAGGGCAAACTGGCAGTTGCAGCCACCCTCCACCCCAAGCTCGTCGATTATCCTCAGCGCAGCAGAGCGCAGCATCTGATATTCCTTGTCGGAGAGGGTGACGGTCGGCGCGATGACTATTGAATCCCCTGTATGTATGCCGACGGGATCCATGTTCTCCATGGAACAGACGGTGATGGAATTCCCCATATGGTCCCGCATCACCTCGAACTCTATCTCCTTCCAGCCCGCTATGCTCTTCTCCACAAGCACCTGCGTAATCGGGGAGAGAGCCAGGCCGTTTGAGACCGTCTCCCTAAGCTCGTCCTGGTTCTCGACAATTCCGCCGCCGGTCCCTCCCAGGGTGAATGCGGGGCGAATCACCACGGGGTAGCCTATCTCCCTAGCAAAGACCTCGGCGTCCGCGACGGTGTTTACCACCTTGCTGGGGACGCAGGGCTCGCCTATACGCTGCATGGCCTCTTTGAAGAGCTGCCTGTCCTCTGCCTTGTCTATGGTCTCGGGCGAGGCGCCAAGCAGGCGGACACCCATCTTTTCCAGAAAACCGTCCTTGGCAAGCTGCATGGAGAGCGTCAGCCCCGTCTGCCCGCCAAAGCCTGAGAGTATGCTGTCCGGCCGCTCTTTTTCTATTATCCTCTTGACAGTGGTAAGGGTGAGCGGCTCTATATAGATTCTGTCCGCCATGGCCTTGTCGGTCATTATCGTGGCGGGGTTTGAATTTACGAGAACTATCTCTATGCCGTCCTCTCTCAGCGCCCGGCAGGCCTGCGTACCGGCATAGTCAAACTCTGCCGCCTGGCCTATGACTATCGGGCCTGAGCCTATCACAAGAACTTTTTTTATATCCTTCCTAAGCGGCATACCTCTACCTCTCTCCCTGCCCAGGGCCTGCCATGCGGCGCGAGATCATCCCGAAGAACTCGTCGAAAATCCCCTCGGTATCTCTCGGGCCGGCGCAGGCCTCAGGGTGAAACTGCACAGTGAACGCCGGAAAATCCAAATACCGCACACCCTCGCAGGTCTTGTCGTTTACATTCTCATAGAGCAGGCGGGCGTGTTCCCGGTCCAAGCTGTCAGAGACCACAGCATAGCCGTGGTTCTGGCTGGTGATATAGACCCTCCCCGTCTCTAAGTTCCTCACGGGCTGGTTTGCTCCCCTGTGGCCGTATTTCAGCTTTTCGGTCCTCCCGCCGTTTGCCAGCGCCATAAGCTGGTGGCCGAGACAGATGCCGAAGATGGGGATATTCATCTTACAGATCTCCGCAAGGTTGGATATTATCTCCGTATTCTCAGCCGGGTCCCCGGGACCGTTTGAGAGCATGATCCCGTCCGGAGCAATCTCCGCTATCTCCTGCGCGCAGGTGCGGGCGGGCAGGACGGTGACCTCTGCCCCCCTACTTAAAAGCTCTCTGTAGATGTTTTTCTTGAGGCCGAAATCCAAAAGGGCTATCCTGAATTTAGGGTTTTCCGTATTCCCCAGAGTATACCGCTCTTTGGTGCTGACGGCATCCACCGCGTCCTTTACGCGATAGGCCCTTATGGCGTTTAAATCGACAGTCTCCGGGGCATCCGTTATTATTCCGTTCATGACGCCCCTTTCGCGGATATTTTTCGTAAGGGTCCTCGTATCTATCCCGCAGAGGGCGGTTACGCCGTGTGCCTTAAAAAAGGTGTCAAGCTCGCCCTCGCTCCTGAAATTGGAGGGTTCTTGGCACCAGTTCTTCACGATATAGGCCCTTGCGCCTATGATATCGCTCTCAAAATCAGGGGGTATCACCCCGTAATTTCCAATCAGCGGAAAGGTCTGCGTCACGATCTGCCCGTAATAGCTTGGGTCTGAGAGTGTCTCCAGGTAGCCAGTCATTCCCGTTGTGAAGACGACCTCTGCCGTCACATCCGCGCAGTCCCCAAAGCGCTCCCCTTTAAAGACCTTCCCGTTTTCCAGAACCAGATAACCGGTTTTTGACATTTTTTTACATCCTCTCTGACATAAGGCGAGGGGTTTCCCGCTCGCTTACATATATCATACAGGAAAAGCGGCGATATTGCAAGAGTAAATTTGAAGCGCCAAAGCTCACTTGCCCTCTAAGAGCTCTTTCCTAAACTCCCCAACCTTAGTCTCGTAATGCCCGGTAAAACAGCCCGTGCAAAAATCCAGCTTGCAACCGGCGCAGGCCCTCTTTAGGCCCTCCACGCTTATATATCCCAGGGTATCGGCGCCTATGCGTTCGCATATGGCGGCGACGGCGAGGCGGTTTGCCAGAAGCCTGCTCTCATCCCCGATGTCCGTGCCGAAATAGCAGGTATGCGTAAACGGAGGAGCGGAGACGCGCATATGCACTTCCTTGGCGCCGGCCCTGCGCATGGCCGAGATTATCCTGGGGCTGGTGGTCCCGCGCACAATGGAGTCGTCCACCAAAACGACGCTCTTGCCCCTTACGGCGGCGCTAAGCGGGGTAAGCTTCATATTCACGGCGTTTTCCCTCTCGTGCTGGGTGGGGAAGATGAAGCTTCTCCCGATATACGGGTTCTTCACAAAGCCGGTGGTCAGCGGTATTCCGCTCTCTAGGGCATAGCCCACGGCGGCGTCAAGCCCGCTGTCTGGCACGCCGCAGACAAGGTCGGCCTTTACGGGATGCTCTTTGGCGAGGGTCCTGCCCATATTCACCCTGGCCTCGTATACGCTCAGCCCGTCTAGGACAGAGTCCGGTCTGGCAAAATATACAAACTCGAAAATGCACATGCTCTTCTTCTCTTTGGAGAGGAAGATATTTCTCTTCACTATCCTGCCATTCTCTATCAGCACGGCCTCGCCGGGCTCTATGTCACGCAAAAAGCGGAAACCGCAGTTATCGAGTGCGCAGGATTCAGAGGCGACGGCAACGCCCAGCTCGTTCTCCCCTATGCAGAGCGGACGGTAGCCTCCCGGGTCCCTTATGGCGACCAATTTTCCCCCGCTGCCCAGAACCACCAGGGAATATGCGCCGACAAGCTCTTTTGCGGCCTCCTGCACCCCCTTAAAGAGGTCACCCGTCTTAAGTGTGCGGTAGGCTATCAGAGAGCTTATGACCTCGCTGTCGCTGGAGGCGGAAAAATCCAGACCGAAAGGTATGAGGCTCTCCCTTATCTCCCTAGCGTTCGTGACGTTCCCGTTATGTGCGATGGCAAGCCTGCCGGTAAGATATTCCGTGACGAAGGGCTGGACGTTTTTGAGGGTGTTGGAACCGGTAGTGGAATACCTGGCATGGCCTATGCCGGCATTGGACGGGGGAAAACTCTCTAAGCTCCTGGCGGAGAAGACCTCCCCAACTAAGCCCACATTCTTTTGGCAGATTATGGCGTTTCCCTCTGTGACGGCGATACCCGCGCCCTCCTGCCCCCTGTGCTGCATGGAGAGCAGGGCGTTATAGCAGATCCCCGGCGCCTCCCCTTTTGAAAACAGACTGACGCCGAAAACCGCACACGCCTCATTCAGCTTGCCGTCAAGCATAAGACACGACCATCCTTCCCAAAAACGGTAAAACCTCCCCGCGGAAAAAGCAACCCCACGGCTGCAATTCTACCACGCATCTTAAAAAGGGGCAACTGTTTTTTTGAAAGAAAGTTCAGTTATTGACGTATAGCTCTCTGTAGGGGTTGGAGGAATTGGGCGTAAGGACGAAGAAACGGGAGTTTAAAAGCGCCTGCGCGTCCCCGCCAAACTTTTCGCAGTAGCGGGAGACCAGCGGGGCAACCGCCCTTAGGTCTTCCTCATCCGCCGCAGCCGCCCGCACCTGGGCGGGGAGGTCGCGCGGCAGATGTTCCGTCCTGAGATAGATCCTCCCGCCGTGCATGCCGGTCCCGCAGAAGTACCCGACTGTCTGAGAGCCCTCATGGCCGATCCCCAGGACAAGGATGGTCCCGCCGGCCTGATACTCCCCGAGAAAACTCCCGCAGGCCCCGCCGATAACTATGACGGGAACCTTGTCCCGGTACTCCTTCATATGTATGCCGGTGCGGTAGCCCGCGTCGTCGCGGACATATATCTCCCCGCCGCGCATGGCATAGCCCGTACAGTCCCCGGCGCTCCCGTGGACAGTTATCACGCCTGAATTCATCGTATCCCCTGTGGCGTCCTGAACATTCGAGAAGACCTCTATCTCCCCGCCGTTGAGATAGGCCCCAAGCGCGTTTCCCGGAACATCATTCAGTTTTATAACACCGCACTGCCTGCCGCAGCCTATGAAGCGCTTTCCCAAGTCCCCATTCTGAAGCCGCATCGCGCCGCCTCCTCTCTATCAATAAAATCCTCACCACTTAAAGGCACTTAAAAATTCTACTCTCCGGCGTGCTTTACGCCAAGGACATCCAGCTCTGTGCGGTTTAAGCCCACACCCCTCAGCATCGCGCGGTTGCCCCTGGCCGCCTCTATGGAATTTATCCCCATGCCGCCCATCATCTCCTTGATCTCGTAGGTCCAGGCGTTTACGAGATTCACAAGCCGCCTGCTGCCCTCGTCCGGATTCAGCCGCTTTACAAGCTCCTCCCTCTGCGTGGCAATGCCCCAGTTGCAGTTCCCGCTTTGGCAGGTGCGGCAGAGGTGGCACCCCATGGCTATAAGCGCCGCCGTGGCAATGTAGACCGCGTCCGCGCCAAGCAAAATCGCCTTTAGTGCGTCGCTGGAGGAGCGTATGGAGCCGCCGGCTATTATGGAGACGTTGTTCCTTATCCCCTCGTCCCTAAGGCGCTGGTCGGTGGCGGCTAGCGCAAGCTCTATGGGTATGCCCACATTGTCGCGAATCCTGGTCGGCGCGGCGCCGGTACCCCCGCGAAACCCGTCTATGGCTATTATGTCCGCGCCGGAGCGCGCCACGCCCGAGGCTATCGCGGCGACGTTGTGGACGGCGGCGATCTTCACGATGACGGGCTTTTCGTAGTTCGTCGCCTCCTTTAGGGAGTAGACCAGCTGGCTTAAATCCTCTATGGAGTAGATGTCGTGGTGCGGTGCGGGAGAGATGGCGTCCGTCCCCTCCGGGATCATCCTGGTCAGGGAGACGTCCCCCACGATTTTGGAGCCCGGAAGATGTCCGCCTATGCCGGGCTTTGCCCCCTGCCCCATCTTTATCTCTATCGCGGCGCCGGCCATGAGGTAGTCCCTGTGCACGCCGAAGCGCCCGGAGGCCACCTGGACTATCGTGTTTTTGCCGTATTTGTAGAAATCCCTGTGAAGCCCGCCCTCCCCGGTGTTGTAGAAGGTTCCAAGCTCCTGTGCGGCCCTGGCAAGGCTCTCGTGGGCATTATAGCTTATGGAGCCGTAACTCATCGCGGAGAAAAGTATCGGGGTGGAGAGCGTTAGCTGGGGAGGCAGGTCGGTCTTAATCCTGCCGCTCTCGTCGCGGGTTATAGTGTCCGGCTTTTTCCCTAAGAAGGTTCTCGTCTCCATAGGCTCGCGCAGCGGGTCTATGGAGGGGTTTGTCACCTGAGAGGCGTTTATCAGCAGCTTGTCCCAGTAGACGGGGTAGTTCTTCGGGTTCCCCATGGAGGAGAGCAGGACGCCGCCGCTCTCCGCCTGCCTGTAGATCTCCCTGACGCTCTGCGCATCCCAGTTCATGTTCTCTTTAAACGCATTGTCGGTCTTTACTATCTTAAGCGCCCTCTTTGGGCAAAATGAGACGCAGCGCTGGCAGTTCACACAGAGGCTCTCGTCGGAGAGCATTTTCTTCTGCGCGGGGTCATAGCTGTGGACGCCGTTGGCGCACTCTCTCTCGCAGAGGCGGCAGTTTACGCAGCGGGCGTAATCCCTCACTACCTCGTATTCAGGATAAAGATTTTCCATACTATCTCTCCAAAATCATATCTCTACGCCGGGGTTCAGCCTGTATACCGCGGGCTCCCCTCCCCTGGGGTAGTAGAAACTGTCCAGGTCATGCTCTATCACCCTTACGGCGGACTCCTCGCTGGCGATATAGACGTCGTCCCCATGCTCCCCTATGAAGAGAGAGCGCAGCTTCAGCCTGTCGTTTAGCGCCATTATGCCGCCGTTAAAGCCCACCAGGATAGAAAAGGGTCCGGTTACTAAGAGGCCGGAAAAGACGTTCCGAAGGTAGGTCAGCCTCTTCGCCTCCTCGCTGTCCTTTGCCGCGATGGTACTCCAGAAGGGTGCGGCTATGACGTTCGCGGTCTCCTCATAGCTGAGACCCCGCCTTCTCACAAGAAAATCTATTATATAGGTTATGACCTCGGTATCGGTCAGCAGGTTGCATTTGTACCCGTACATCTCTATCGTCCTGCGGTTCGTGTCGTAGGAGGAGATCTCCCCGTTATGCACGACAGACCTGTCCAAAAGCGCGAAGGGGTGCGCGCCGCCCCACCAGCCCGGAGTGTTTGTGGGGTACCTGCCGTGCGCCGTCCAGCAGTAGGCCTTGTACTCCTCCAAGCGGTAGAACTCGCCTACGTCCTCGGGATATCCCACCGCCTTGAAAACCCCCATATTCTTGCCCGATGAGAAGATATATGCCCCCGGTATGGAGCTGTTTACGCGTATGACGCAGCGGCAGACGAAGGTGTCGGGGTCCAGCTGGCTCTCCCCCAATTTCGTGTGGAGCGGCTCTACAAAATACCGCCATATGAGAGGCTCGTCCTTAATGGCGGGACTCTTCCTCACGGGTATCTTCGAGAGGTTCACCACGTCGAAATGCTCGAAGAGAAACTCCTCGCACTCATCCTTGGCGGCCTTCCCCTCATAGAAAATATGCAGCGCATAGAGCTCTTTATATTCCGGGTATATCCCGTAAGCCGCGAACCCGCCCCCAAGACCGTTGGAGCGGTCGTGCATCAGGGCTATGGATTTTATGATATCCTCCCCGCTCCTGCGCCGGCCGGACTTGGAAAATATGGCAGAGACCGCGCAGCCGGAGGGCAGCCTTAGACCGTCTAAACCCTCTCTCATCAAAATTCCCCCTTTGCCGTGTCTTTTGATTTTACCACCCGAAAGAACATTTTGTCAAGGATTTTGCATAAAAAACATTTTAATACTTCATTTTTTATCTTTTTTGGCTAAATTCTCGCCTAGAATTGTGAACAAATGAAACCTAAAATTGTAGAACTTGCAGAATCTGAAAAATCTGCTAACATACTCTTGACAGGCGCGGCAGGATTAGAATAAAATCATACCGAAAGAAATTATTCTTTAAGCTGGCAAAAGGAGAGGGTAAAATTGGGCAGTTCTGACAAGCGAAGGACAGTGCCGGAGCTATTCGGCAGCATGGTCTTTAACGACGACGTAATGCAGGAGAGGCTCCCTAAGGACGTCTACCGCTCTCTGCGCAGGACTATAGACGAGGGAAAAGAGCTGGACATCAACGTGGCGAACGCGGTGGCGAACGCCATGAAGGACTGGGCGGTGGAGAAGGGCGCCACCCACTATACCCACTGGTTCCAGCCCCTAAACGGGGTGACGGCGGAGAAGCATGACAGCTTCATCTCGCCTACATCTGACGGCAGGGTGGTAATGCAGTTTTCCGGCAAAGAGCTCATCAAGGGGGAGCCGGACGCCTCCTCCTTCCCCTCCGGCGGGCTGAGGGCCACGTTTGAGGCCAGAGGATATACCGCGTGGGACCCGACCTCCTACGCATTCGTGAAGGGTGAGACCCTGTATATTCCCACGGCGTTCTGCTCTTACAGCGGGGAGGTGCTTGACAAGAAGACCCCTCTTTTGCGCTCTATGGAGGAGCTGTCCGGGCAGGCGCTGAGAATCCTGCGGCTTTTTGGGGACAACACAACCAAGCGGGTTGTGACCACCGTTGGCCCGGAGCAGGAGTATTTCCTCATAGATAAGGAGCTGTACGAGCAGAGGCCGGACCTTATCCTGACAGGGAGGACGCTCTTCGGGGCAAAATCCCCCAAGGGGCAGGAGCTGGAGGACCACTACTTCGGCGCGATAAAGCCGAGAATAGCCGCGTTTATGAACGAGTTGGACGAGGAGCTTTGGAAGCTTGGGATTCTCGCAAAGACGAAACACAACGAGGTCGCGCCGGCACAGCACGAGCTTGCGCCGATATTCGCGACTACGAATATCGCGACGGACCATAACCAGCTTACCATGGAGACCATGAGAAACGTGGCGGCAAGGCACGGGCTTGTCTGCCTGCTGCACGAGAAGCCGTTCGCCGGGGTAAACGGCAGCGGGAAGCACAATAACTGGTCCCTCTCCACGGATTCCGGGAAAAATCTCCTCGACCCGGGGAGCAGCCCGGCAGAGAACTTCCAGTTTTTGGTATTTCTTGCGGCGCTTATCAAGGGTGTGGACGAATATCAGGATCTGCTGAGGATTTCTGTCGCCTCTGCGGGAAACGACCACCGGCTTGGCGCCAATGAGGCTCCGCCCGCGATAATCTCCATGTTCCTGGGGGACGAGCTGACGGCCGTGCTGAAGGCCATAGAGGCGGGAGAGACCTACGGCGGCGCAGAACGCACAGAACTTGAGACGGGAGTTAGGGTCCTGCCCAAGCTGAGCCGCGACACCACGGACCGGAACCGGACCTCTCCGTTCGCGTTCACGGGAAATAAATTTGAGTTTAGGTCTTTGGGCTCGGCGATCTCCATAGCCTGCCCAAACATCATGCTCAATACCATAGTTGCTCAAGAGCTGGAGCAGTTTGCGGACGAGCTGGAGGGAGCTGAGAATCTGCGCGAGGCTGTACCGGCGCTTGTGAGAAAAGTCGTCAAAGAGCATAAGCGGATAATTTTTAACGGCGACGGCTACTCTGAGGAGTGGGTAAAAGAGGCGGAGAGGAGGGGTCTTCTCAACCTCAGGACGACGGTGGACGCGCTGCCGAGATATCTTGACGAGAAGAATATAGAGCTCTTCAAGCGGCATAAGATATACACAGAGGCCGAGATGGAGGCGAGGTACGAGACCATCATGGAGGAGTACTGCAAGACCATTAACATTGAGGCGCTTACCATGGTGGAGATGTCCAAGAGGGATATTATCCCCGCAGTGAGCGGATATACCGGAGAGCTGGCGGGCAGCGTCTCTGCAAAGCGCGCCGTCATAAAGGACCTCCCCTGCAGGGCCGAGGCGGAGCTTACGGAGAGGCTCTCCTCCCTGCTTGACGAGACCTACGCCGAGACTGAGGAGCTTGCCGCGCTTCTCAGAGATCCAAAGGCGGGGAACGTAAACGTCCTCAACCGCGCGGTCTTCTACCGCGACGAGGTCATACCCGCCATGGAGAGGCTGAGAACCACGGTTGACAGCATGGAGGGCAGCGTCTCCTCTGATTTCTGGCCGTATCCCACCTACGCCGACCTCATGTATCGCATATGATTTAGAGTACAAGTTTTTTATCTCCCCATACCGAGGAGGGTCCCTGACCGGACGGTCAAGGACTCTTCTCATCTTTTTTTGTCCTTGTCCGTATTGGGTTAAACCTCGCCCAACCGTCTCCTTCCCCTGTGGAAAATTTCCATGCCGTGCCGGAAAGTTTTTTCTTTCCACGCAGGTCGTTTTGACATTTACGGACTCGTTTTTCTTTGCCATTTTTCATACCCCGTTTCATGCATTTTTATGAGAGGCTCTTA
>CAZRQD010000030.1:0-4567 GCA_964602365.1 uncultured Acutalibacter sp.
GAATTTCCGAAAGTCACTTTCCGTTGGCAAAGCGATCATCTGTACGCAGTGACAGATGAAGAGGTCACTCCGCTCTATTCAGGAATGCCAATATGGAGCGTCTATTTCTGCGATTTGACCGGCGACGGAAAGCCGGATCTGTGTTCAACGATAAGCATAGGATCGGGAATCATAGACAATAGGGTCATTGTCTATGATTATGCCGGCGGTATAAGCTACGAGCTTTCGGATCGGGGTAATTTTGATTATGTTCTCAGTATGCAGGGGGATTTCCTTGTTGCCGAAAAGCGGGCATATATGCAAGATGAAATCATTAAATCGGGAGAACTGGAACTTCAGGATGATACAATCCAGATAAAAGATAAATAAATTACGGCTCAACAAGATATAAAATCTCCTGCCGCAGACAATTCTCCATAACCGTAATTTCTTGGGAGGGATAGTGATGATCACCGAAATTGCGCTGACTTTGGTCCTGCTGCTGCCGCTTTCAGCCATACTCCTGCGCGTCTTGGAAGAGGCGGGGGTTAAGGTCCCAAATAGGTTTGGCAAGGATATTACCATTGAAAAGAATACTCCCAGCCGCCGAGAGACTGTGGAAATTTTCATTCTCTCCCTAGGGATTCGCCTGCTGGTGCTTGCAATAGGCCTCGGCATAGTTCTATGGGAGAATCCCGGGGCGTCCTCTGAAAGACTTGGGAGCTATCTCGGCCTCTGGGACTCTCGGCACTATTTATCGCTGATAGAGCAGGGGTACATCGGATATCAGGAAAACGGGGAGCATATCTTTCTTGTCTTCTATCCCGGCTATGTCTGGCTTACGCGTCTGGTCAGGCTGGTTATCCCGAACACTGCCGCCGCGGGGCTCTTTGTCTCTGTCCTCTGCTATGCGTTTGGTTCCTGCTACGTCTATAAGATAGCAAGACTGATCGGCAGCAAGAAATCTGCGAGAGATACCGTCCTCATCCTTGGCACTTTCCCGTTTTCCTTCTTTTTCGGCACTGTTATGACGGAGAGCCTGTTTTTGCTCGCCTCCGCAGGCGCGGTCTACCACGCCTTGCGCCGCCAGTGGATTCCCTACGCCCTCTGGGGCATTGCAGCTGCGCTGACCCGAATGATGGGGCTTTTGGTCATCATCCCCGCGATTACAGAGCTTATGCGCGACTCTAAAATTTTTGCAAAAACTGATGAGCGCGCCGGCGGCTCCCTCAAAAAATTTTTCACCCGGCTTCCGCTTACCCTCCTGCCGCTTGCCGGCGCAGCGGTCTACCTCCTTCTCAACTGGTATGTAGATGGAGACCCCCTAGCCTTTACCGGATATCAGGAGCACTGGTACCAGGGGAGTATGCCCGTACCAAAGGTTTTATCCTACCTCCTGACATATCTAAAATCCACATTCCCGGGCTACGAGACCTTCACCATCTGGCTGCCTGAGATTTTGCTCTTCATATTCTTTTTCGCGATTTTGGCGGCGGGAACCTTTGACAAAGGCATTCCCGCAGGCCTTTTGGCGTTCGGCTATTGTTATCTCATACTGAACTACTCCCTCTCCTGGCTCTTAAGCGCGGGGAGGTATCTCTCGTGCGGGTTTGTGTTTTTCCTGATTTTGGGCAGGGTAACAGAGAAAAAGCCCGTCTTGCGCGTCACGGTCCTCGTATTGGGCGGCATATCGCTTTTAGGCTTCTTCTGGGCATATCTAAATCAGCTTTCCGTCATGTAAAGTTTTACCTCTAAAAAATTATTGACATATTTTTTACTGCTTGCTATTATAATGCTGAATTAAATATCTTAGGCCCAATGATTAAGGCCTATTGAAAATTGTCAGTGAAAGCTGACTATACCTCCGCTTGTCCTCAGCTATCTTGAAAAAGATAAGGAAAACAGTGATTTAGGAAGGCAGTTATGCAAAAAGCAAAGGAAATCGGCATGGAAGACAAACTTAGCGAAAATACCCATGAAAAAGGGAAGAGTTCGATGAGCCCAAGGAAAGAGCTTCTCGGGATATTTGTCCTGCTGCTTGCGCTTTTGCTGTTCATATTTATGTCCCAGCGCGTCCTCACCCCCAAGAGGTTTGATTTTGGCGCCACTTGGGATATGTATCTCAAAGAGGAGGAGAACTCAATAGACGTTCTGTTCTACGGTTCGTCCCTTACCTACTGCGATATCTCCCCTGCGGTGATATACGATGAGACCGGGATAACCTCCTACGTCATGGCCGGACCTGAGCAGACAATCCCGATAACCTACCTCTATCTCCTGGAGAGCTTGAAAACCCAGTCTCCCAAGACGGTGTTCATAGAGGCCTCCTCCCTTTTAAGCGCGAAAAATAACCGCTCTCTAAAAGTCAACATAACCTATATGCCTTTTGGAAAAAACAGACTTGAAGCGACTTTCGGCGAGGCTCTTCCGGATGAGATCCCGGGGCTCCTCTTCCCGCTCTACGCCTACCACGACCGCTGGGATGAGCTAAAGAGAGAGGATTTTCGCATAGCCCTCACAGGCTATGACCGCGACCCGCTTGCGGGGTACACCTTCTTAGACAGGACAGAGCCTATGACGGGGGTCACCGCCAGAGAGATAGACGAGGAGGACAAGGCTGAAAATTACGGCCGCAATCTCTCCTTTGCGGGAAAGATAGTGGAGCTCTGCGAGGAGCGGGGCATTAGACCGATATTTTTCATCTCCCCCACGCTTAACAGGATAGGTGAGGAGGACTTGCTCAAGATTGAGGAGGACATACTCTCCCTTGGCGCAGAATTTATAGATTTTGACAGAGAGTTTGACGAGGTAGGTTTTGACCTCTCCAGGGATTTTTACGATAACCGCCACACAAACTACAGGGGCGCAGAGAAATTCTCCCGCTATCTTGGGGGAAGAATGCTATCGTTGGGAATACCCGCAGCAGAGGATGCGGACGCCTCCCTTTGGGAGGAGAGGATGTCCCATTTTTCAGATCTAAGCGCACAGGCCTCCGCAAAGGATAGCGGGAAGGAGGGCGGTGACAGTTGAATTTTAACTCCGTCTCCTACATCGTCTTTCTTGCTGTAAATGTTCTGGTATACTATCTTCTCCCAAAGAGGGCTAGGAATTACCAGCTTTTAATAGCCAGCTACTTCTTCTATATGTGCTGGGAGCCGGCCTATGCCCTGCTCATGCTCTTCTCCACTGCCGTCACCTATGTCTGCGGACTGCTTGTGGGGAAAAAGGTATGGGGAAAGCGGAAGCTCTGGCTCGGCGTGAGTTTCGCGCTGAATCTCAGCATTCTGTTCTTCTTCAAATACTTCAATTTTGTCTCCGGGCTCGTGGGCGATGTCCTCAACTCTTTAGGGTTTGCCTTCACGTCTCCTGCGCTTGACGTTCTCCTGCCTGTCGGAATATCCTTTTACACCTTTCAGGCTCTGGGATATACCATGGACGTCTACCGGGGAACGGTAGAGCCGGAGAAAAATTTCGCAGACTATGCCCTCTTTGTCTCCTTCTTCCCACAGCTGGTCGCCGGGCCGATAGAGCGCAGCGGACATATTCTCGGCCAGCTAAAGGAATACCATCCCTTTAAAGCAGAGAATCTCAGGGACGGCGTCATGCCCGTCCTCTGGGGGCTTTTCAAGAAAGTGGTCCTGGCGGACAACCTCGCCGTCATAGTCAATATGGTCTATAACGCCCCGGCTTCCCATACCGGCGGAGAGTTCATCATAGCCACGCTTGCCTTTTCCATACAGATTTACTGCGATTTCTCCGGCTACTCTGACATTGCCAGGGGCTCTGCCAAGATGCTCGGCTTTGACCTGATGGAGAACTTCCGCTGTCCCTACCTCGCCACCAGTATCCAGGATTTCTGGCGGCGCTGGCATATATCCCTCTCCACGTGGTTTCGGGACTACCTCTACTTTCCGCTTGGCGGGAACCGCAAGGGCAAGGCAAGGCAGATCCTCAACCTCTTGATAGTCTTTTTGGTAAGCGGCCTGTGGCATGGCGCGGCGCTAACCTTTGTCCTTTGGGGACTGCTCAACGGGCTGTATCAGGCGGTTTCCATCATTCTGGCCCCTGCAAAGAAAAAGCTCCTCTCCATTTTGCATATACCGGAGAAGAGCCGCATACTCAAAGTCTTCAGGATAATCTGCAGTTTCGTTCTCATCAACTTCTCGTGGGTTCTCTTTAGGGCAAATTCCATTTCAGATTTTGGTACCATAATGAAGGCTCTTGGTTCTGTCTTTACAGGCGGCTTGGGTTTTACCTTGGACGCTATCGGCGTCACGGCGCCCACCCTGATAATGCTTGTGGTCCTCTCCGTTTTGTATCTTGCCGCAGATTATTTCATCACAGAGCGCGGCCTCTGGGAGAAGGTCAACAAGACTGTTGTCTGCCGCTACGCCGTCTATTTTCTCATAATCGTCCTGATACTGATCTTCGGCTCTTGGGGAGATGGTTTCGCCCCGCAGGACTTCGCCTACTTCCAGTTCTAAAAATGCGATCGCATACCGCCGTATCCTGTTCTGTCTAAATGACATCGCAATTTACCATCGTATTTTTTGCTCCCCTGAAAATACCGCCGTATACCGTCGTATTT
>CAZRQD010000030.1:4667-16133 GCA_964602365.1 uncultured Acutalibacter sp.
CCCTGAAAATACCGCCGTATACCGTCGTATTTATCTCTTCTCAGAAAGATCTGCCATATACCGTCGTATTTTTTACTTCTCAAAATATACCGTCCTATGCGTTCGCATGGGACGGCAGTTTTTTATAGTATCAGATGTCTTGGCACGCCCGGCTCGGCTTGGGAGGGACTCATTATCAGGGGAGAGATATAATCGACCAGTTCCCTTTTTATGTCCATCTTTTCCCTGTCAATCCATTCCACCGGCACTGTTCTCTCTACATTCGCAACCTTTTCTATATCGACCTTGCCGTATTCCACGGTATATGGACAGTCGGATATTCTGAAAATCGCGCTCATCACGCCGGACATTTGGGAAATCCCCAGTTCCACGGCCTTTGCGCCAAGGCATACCGCCTCCTTTATATCCGTCTCAGACTGTAAGTGCGCGGCAGAGCGCTGCAGGACGTTCAGCTCTATATCCCTCACCTTGCAGCCGAAGCGATCCCTCAAAACCCTGCCGAGTCTGTGCCCGACTCCGCTCAACTGCTGGTGTCCGAACGGGTCGAGGTTGTCGTCAGAGGCTATATAGCTCCCGTCAGAACGGCGAATCCCCTCGGATACCGCTATTATCAGATGTCTGTACTCCCCCAATAGCTCCCCTGCGCGCGCTATGAACTTTTCCATGTCAAACGGAACCTCCGGCATACAGATCATATGCGGTGCGGGGGAGCCCCCTGTCCTTGCAAGGGCAGAGGAGGCCGTAAGCCAGCCGGCGTTTCTTCCCATTATCTCCACCACGGTTATAGATGGGGGCGTGTAGATCTCGCTATCTGTAAATATCTCGTGCACAGAGGTCGCGATATATTTCGCCGCAGATCCGAAGCCGGGGGTATGGTCCGTCCCGCCCAGGTCATTATCTATGGTCTTGGGTATACCAACAGCATAAATCTCCTCCCCAAGTAGAGAGAAATAGGAGGAGAGTTTTTTAACGGTATCCATGGAATCGTTCCCGCCGGTATAAAAGAAATAGCGGATGCCGTATTTTTTGAGAATATCGAGAAGTGCCTCATAGGTCTCGTCCGGCGTCTCAGAGAGTCTCAGCCTGCATGACCCCAGGGCCATGGCGGGTGTGCGGCAGAGCAGTGAACGCTCCTCTTCGCTCTCAAATCTATTGGTCAGGTCTACGAGGTCCTCTTTGAGAAGACCCTCAATGCCGTTTCTCGCACCGTAAATTTTTCCGATCTCTTGGGCCTCCTGGGCCCTCAGCACCGCCCCTGCCAAGCTGGCGTTTACCGCCGCAGTGGGGCCGCCCGACTGGGCTATCAGCATATTTCCCCGCATTATAAATCCCCCAGCAAAAAAATAACAAGGATATGCCATCTATGCAAATCGCATAGATGGCATGAAGTTTTCGCATTATACCTTCAGCGTGCAGAAATCAAAGCCGTTATCCATCTCTTTAGAGAGGTTCACGAGAAAAGCCGAGAGCAGATCTATGCACTGCTCTATATCCCTGTAACTCCCTATCTCCGCAGAGCTGTGCATATATCTTAATGGTATGGAGACAAGGGCCATCGGCACGCCGGTAAGCGTCCGGTTGATGGTATCCCCGTCCGTTCCTGTATGCCCGGAGGCGACCTCCCACTGAACTTTTATTCCCTGCTCCTCTGCTGTTTTGCGAAGCAGTTCATTTAATGGCTTGTTCACAACCGTAGCTCTGCACAGAACAGGTCCGCCGTTTAGCTTGATATCCCCGGTAGATGCAGGGTCTGTACCCGGGGCGTCGTTTGCCCAGGTCACGTCCACGGCTATGGCGCAGTCCGGTTTAATTCTTGTGGAGGCGTAATAAGCTCCCCTTCCGCTGGTCTCCTCTCCAACCGTGGTCGCAGCGTAAATTCCCATCGTGGCGCCAAGCTCTGCGGCCTTCTTTGCCGCCTCAAGCACGACAAAGGCTCCGGTACGATCATCTAGGGCCCGGCAGGTGAAGCAGTCATTTAATAGTTCTCTCACGCCGACATCTGCACAGACGGGGTCGCCAACCGCAACATACTCCAAAGCCTCTTCTTTGCTTTTTGCGCCGATATCGACCAGCAGGTCGTCCGCGCCGACTTTCTCCTTTCCCAAAAGGGCGGAGGAAGTGACCACGACGCCTGAGATCATCCTCTCACCGTGCCAAACCTCCACGGGAGAGCCGATATACTGTTTGGCCCTCACCCCGCCGGAAGCCATGAGGTGGAGAATGCCAGAGCCGTCTATATGCGTCACAATAAAACCTATCTCGTCGATATGTCCGCAGAGGAGGATCTTATGCGGAGAGGATGGATTTACAACCGATACGGCGTTCCCCGCGGGGTCCACAAGCTGACTCTCGGCAAAGCTTTTTCCAAAGGCAAGCGCCTTTTTCTGGATATTCTCCTCATACCCGCTTACCGACATCGTACTTAAAAGTTCTTTTAGAAATTCTCTATCCATTTAGGTTTTCCCCTTTCTTTCTTACATCTTAGTATCTTTGCAGGGCTTTGTCAAGGTTGAGAGTTTTTAGTATCAATTTTTAATTTTCTGTGCCCCGCTTTTTTTGACTAACGGATTTTCTCTACTCAACACCGAGTGCCTTAAATACTGCGTCCTCAGCGCTCTGGTAAAAAATAAGTTGGAAGCAGCCTATCAGCTCTGAAGGGACGGTGCCGATATCCGCTGCAGATGTAATGGGCAGCAGCACCTTCTTTGCTCCGCTGTCCAGGCAAACTTGCAGAGAGCTGGCCAGCTCTTCCACCTTTATCATCGTTCCGCTTATGCTGATTTCCCCCATTACTGCGGTGGAGCTCAGCACAGGCTTTCCGATTGCGATGGAGCATAGCGCGATCAATGTCGGCAGGGCAAGCTTGCCCGTCATACCTATGCCCTGCAAATCTTGGTAGTTGACGATATAATCTTTCGTTGTAGTGCTGATCATACCGCTGATATGATTTCCATTCGCCTTAAGGAAATTGAATGCCGAATTGGATGACTCCCGTGCGCTGCGGTCTGTACCAATGCCAGTGCATTCAAATTTGCCGCTGCCGGGGAGCATCTGCGACTCGAGACGAAAAACGCCGATCATGCCTGACTTGCCTTGCCCGACGGTGTAGACCTGCCCTGGTTTGCATATCCCCTCCGGAATCAGTTTGCCGCCGCCCTGTTCCGGTACGGAAACATAATATTCCTCAAAGGTCTCGCAGTCGATGTATGAGAAGTTCACATCGTAGAATTCCATACCTCCAAGTTTCTTCAGCTGTTCTTTCACACGGCGGCGCATTTCCAGGGAGAGCCTCAAAATCTCTTCCAGCTGCTCCTTTGTGTAAACGCCATCCGGGTACAACAGCTTGATAAATCCGCCCACCATCTTGCGCACCGCTATCGTGTCACGCTGATTCAGATTTTTCCCGAGGCGGTAGTATTTGTCCAGGGCGTCACCGTACTGCTCCTTCCGAAGCTCCCTGATGAATTCCGCAAGGTAGTCTGTGATAAAACCGTAGTCATCTGTAAAATGCTCTGGGCGGAACTTCGGTATCTCCCAACCGGGTATGTAACAGTGGATGCGGTCAAGAAACGCTGTATCCATGGCAATTTCGGGCGGAAAGGGCTCAAACAGACTGGATGTCTTTAACAGTACATCCACGCTTTGGTTGATATTCCCCACAAATACCATGGAGGCAGAGGCAGCCTTTTCTTCCTTGCCGCGGGCAAAAGAGCCGGATGCCATATAGTCCTTCATGATCTGGATGCCATCTTTGTCTTTGAAATTTATGCCCGCGACCTCATCAAAAGCCACGCAATCCCAAAGTCCGACAAGGCCGACGGTCTTTTTGGCCATATTGTAGAACAGGTTGGCGACTGTGGTCTGTCCGCCCGACACAAGTATGCTGTTGGGAGAAATCTCCTTGTAGAGATGCGACTTGCCCGTGCTGCGGGGCCCAAGTTCACAGAGGTTGAAGTTGTTTTCCACAAGCGGGATCATCCTGGCAAGAAGCAGCCATTTCTCACGCTCCTTTAGGGTGTCGGGCTCCATGCCTATGGACCTAAGGAGAAGATCCATCCATTCCTCTTTTGTAAAAGCTTTTCTGCCCTCTTTAAGTTCATTCATATCCACGTGGGGCATTTGAATCGGGGTAAGTTTTCTAATCTGTATCGGCCTACCATTCTTTTTGGCCTCTTCGATATATTCATAGTCTAGCTGCACGATACACCAAATTCCCCCGCAGAGCAGGCGGTCATATCTCTCAGGATACTCATCGGCAATGGGAATAGACTTTAGTCCGAGGTTGGAGAACTCTGCCTCGTAAATATCCCTGTCGATATTCAGTCTGACTGTAATCTTGTCTATGACGGTGTGACTGCCTTTGGAGCGCAGTACAGAAAGTATCTTCTGCGCCTCATCCGGGCGGACGAAATTATCCGCCAGAATGCGCTTTACATTTTCCACTCCTGCTTCAATCACAGCCTCATCATCCGAACTGCAATACTGGCCGAGAAGAAACTCCAGCACATAGACGGGTACATTTGCGCCTTCCTTGATTTTCTTCGTCAGGTCCTTGCGGACGATCCTGCCATCAAAGTGCTGGCGGAGCTTCTTCTTAATGATTTCACGTGAGCTTTTGACATCATCTAAAACCTGATCCATATTCACCCTCCGTATTCCTAGCTGAAAAAATCAAATTCATCCACCGCGAGAGGAATATCGATTTGGAACTCTTCGCGGGATATCTGTAAACCGTTCTCATCCGCAATGACAAGATAATAGGTCTCTGTACTGCTGTATTTCAACGACTTCAAGTTGAAACTGGAGCGGAATGTTCGTTCCTGGACATTGTCGCTCGTCTTGTCCGCTATGATCTTCTGAATATCACTGACAACCTTGCCGTAACTATCCGTGAAATAGAGCCGATAGGTCGCTGCCTCGCGGTTTGCTGAAACAGCCTCCTTTTGATAGAAGTTAAGAGAGAAGATCATATTGCTTATCTTGCGGTTTGCCGAAAGCAGACTGACGGTCACGGGCTTGGTATCGTACTTGCTCCTGTTGCGCCTGTACTCCTTGGAGTTGCTGCGCAGGAAGTGATAGTCGATGAGGGGCACGACCATTTCCTGCAGACTGATGCCTCCATGTACGAAATTTAGGCCTCCGCCGTTTAACTTGATCCGGATGCTCTCTCGCGGGGTGAAGGCCTCATAATCCGTTTCTCCGCCAAGAAATTTTACAGGGAGAAGATACTCCGGTTCTGCGCCCTTGCGCATAATGGCGTATCTCCTGCCAATCTCAATATCCTGCTCGCTTTCCGTGGTCTTGTCCACCTTAGCGTCCTCGCTTAGCGGACTGTGGGTATAAAGAAAGCCGTGGTCAGATGTGATGAGAATGTTCGTCCCGCTAAGCTCGTTTGTGATAATTCGCACGATGTTTTTCAGTTCGTCTATAGCCTCGTCACAAGCCCCGAAGATAGGCTTGTCAAGATGTCCGGCCTCATCGATCGTGTCGTGATAGATATAAACGACGTCCATCCCTCTCACTAGGGCTTGCCTGTCGGTTCTCTTAATGCCGATTATATCCTTATATTTTAACGCAACGCTCTTTGTATTAGCATTTTTGAGGATTTTGTCCCTGTTATTCGCTTCCGTGGACTGGCCGTCCGCAAGGACGGCAAGCCGCCCGGCCTGGTTCAATTCTACCGAAAGCTTCTTGTGGGGAAGGAGTGCAGCCATGCCAAACTTCGTGATGGTTGGAAAGACGGCCTGCATGGAACTTATCCCGACCACACTCTGCGTTTCGCGGCGAAGCTGCTCTGCAAGAGTTACTGCCACCTCATAGCGCAGGGCGTCCGAGATTATGACATATACCCTGGAATCTGAGTAGGCGACCTTTCTGCGGTAAAAATCAGTTTGCTGCGGCACTTCAAGAATCCTGCCGTACTCCCGCAGTTCGTCTGCACAGGCGTCGGACCAGTTGCTGCCAAGCTCGCCTAAGAACCAGTTTGTGTAGAGCCCCTCCACCTTTTCCATCACGGAAGCAAAGAGATCTGAGAGCTGAGGATGATAGGTCTTGAGACTTTCCGCGTAGTCCCTGTGGAACTGCCGGTAGTAGGTATCCATGATATAGTAGGCGGAGGTATACTCCTCCCAGACCTCCTTGGCCTCCACCGTATGAAACCCCGCGGAATTTTTCTTATAGAATGCCTGCATATTTGAGACTTGCAGGATGCCGTCGTAGAAGTTTCTCACCTCTTCATACCAGACACAGGTTCGGCGCTTTTCCACTGCCCGGTTGATGGTGTCGATGTCGATGATGTGGTCGCCGATCTCATTCATCAGCTTTATGAGAATGACCTCGTTTACGCAGGGGAAGATCTCCGTATCCACAAGATCTTCCACCGAAAGTTTCATGAAGCGCCGCGGCAGGTCCGCCTCTGCCTCCACAAATTCTGCGATCTCATGGATTCTCCGGGTATCATCGCTGTGCAGCCAATCTGAGACAAGGTCATAGCAGTACGCCTGGTGCGCGGAGGAGATGTATCCCTCAAGTCCGGGTAAAAACTCCTGCCGCAGGGTGCGGGTAGATGCGGTAAGCAGAATATGCATCGCGAGCCTCCCAAGGTCCGCGCCGGCCTCCCGATAGCCGGTCCCCTGCCCGGCCATATTCCAGAAGGCGCCGGAAATCTCGTAATTCACAAAGGACTGGTAGATGCTATTGTTTTCAAGACCTGCGCTAAGGACCTCCCTGATGATATAATCAGGCCTTGCCTCCCTAAGTCCGGCGAGTGCGGCCATGACCGCCATCTGAAGCTGCGCGGGGGTCGCGGGAACCTCTGTCTGCTGCGTCACCTGCATGCGGCGCTCCTGGGATCTGAAAAATTTGCGGTATGTCTTAAACAATTTGCGAAGCGCCGGCGTCTGCGGAATACCCATCTCCTCCATCCACATGGAGACAAGGTCGGCGCGAAACTCCTCGCTGTAGAGCTCGATGTCAAGGAGCCAGTCGTCCTCAAAGGACTGGTAAGAGACGGGGCAGTAGACGAGATAGTTGCCGGAGGTATCATCCGCGCAGAGGAGCTTCTTCACGGTGAAGTTGTTTGTTTCGGTAAGCTTAATGACCTTCACGTCCTGTAATTCTATTTCCGAGATCATATCCTCAAACTCACGGTCTTCATCGTGCCAGAAAATGATACGCCGGTCGTAAAACTCAGGTAGAGGAGCGGAGAATCGGAGGTTTAACTCCTGCAATATTTTTTCAGAATCCATATGACCACCCCCATTACTTTATCTTCGCAAGTACGTCCTTAAAGATCTCATAGTTGTGCCGGACGCCGTCATCTAGGTCGATCCTTATCATCTGGTCGGCAAGATGATGGATTTTTTCTTCGTACTCCCTAAGCTCGTTAGCCTGGTCCTGAAGCTTTGCAAGCTGCTTGCCCAGCCTCACGCGCTCTGCTGTGGGGGCGGTGTTCATGCGGCGCTCTAGATCCGCTATTGCCGTGCGGTAACGGCTCTGCTGCTCGTGGACATAGTCCGTGCGGATGCGGGCTATGGTATCAGGCTTGTAGCGGTGCATATAGATCAGACATTTGAAGCCGTTCTTCTTCCCGCTGTCAAAGAGCCAGTAGATCGGCCGCTTCTGGTAAACTTTGCAGTGGTCCGCGTAAAAATCGTTTATGAAATATTTGCGGATTACCTCCCGCGGCATCCCGCTGCCGCCCAAAACCCCCGCGATAAACCGCAGGTTTTCCTCCAAAGTATCGCCGCCGTAAACCACGCGGATAAACTCCACAAACCTCCCGACTATATCATCGCTGAAATACTCATCGTCGCAGATTGGCAGTATCCCATCTTTATCCGGACAGAAGTGATTAGTGGCTAGTGAATAGTGGTCAGTGGCTAGTGAAGGGTGATTAGTGGATAGTGAATAGTGGTCAGTGGCTAGTGAAGGGCGGTCAGTGGTTAGTGAGGAGTTGAGAGCCTTCCAATCAATGCGTTCAGCATCTTTCCAACCTCGCTGCACAAGTTCAGCGCCAGATCCACTTGTGATTGCGTTAAGTATTTCAGGCGAACACAGATCATAAGCTGGGTTTCCACTTCCGCGTTCGATCCCTTCGCAATCGACAGAAAGTTTTTGAATTCCCTCGTAGAGTTTCTTGCTTGTCCCTCGGCGATATTGGACGGAATCGAAACCGCAGCCCTGCGCAGCTGGTCCGAAAGTGAATACAACTCCTCTTTTGGAAGCAGCTTCACCAGCCGATAAACCGATTCCACCAGTTCCATCGACTTCTGCCATACCACAAGCTCTTGATAATTCCTTACCGACACAAAACTCCACTACCTTTCTCGCATAATACTGACCACTGACAACTACCCACTGATCACTAAATTCGCCGCCGGCGTAGACCAGACCCTCAACATCAAGAGAGTAGCGGCCAAACATACAGCCCACCGCATAGGAGATTAGAGACCGGATCTCTCGGGACAAATCTGCACGGCGAACTGTGACGTCACGGTCCTCAACCTCCGGGGTCAGCTCATCCTGCAAACCGTAGATGTCGATAAATATACTGTTTAACTCCTCCTCGTTGGCCTTAAGCGTCCTGAAACGCTCGTCACATTCCCGCTCCCATGCGGCGTACTTGTCCGAAATCAAAGTTCCCATCTCAGTTTCCCCTTTCCCTGTACTCGTCTAGCAGGTCCCGCGCTAGATACATATCACTCATGCAGTGGAGGTCCGATACCCCCTCGCTTATCAGTATGCGCTCTGTAGAATGATAGAAGAAATCCATCGCCTCACGCAAACTCAACCCCGACAACTCCGCAAACCGCATGATTACCCTCCCGTATTTCATATGCAATAGCGTCCGGTTAGCCCTCATATCCTCATGCTCCTCTCAAATTCCACGTACCGACCTATTACCTCCTGCCGGCGTATACATATCTGCAAATTCGGCTTCTCATATCTCAACCTGCCGATCGCCTCGAAACGTCCTATCAAATTTTGAAAATACAGCTCCACTGTGTCAAATACCCTGTCATTCGCCACACCGCCTATGACAATGTCATAATCTGTCCTATCCTGTCCCCTCCGGCAGCTCGTGACAAAATCCAGCCACTGCTCGGAATAATCCTCAAATCTCAAAACCCGGCAGTCCTCAAATGCTTCATCCCTCAGAATGTATTCCGAAACAACCCCCGGCTTTCCTTGCCTTGTAAACCTCCTCGCCCAGTTCTCTGCCTGGTCCATAAGCGGCGTGACATAGAATCCGGCCCCAATATCAACCTCCTTGCGGGAATGCCATACGTCCGGCGCATTTACCTCCCTGTCAGATCCGTGATACACCCTCATGGCACTAACCCCCTATCCCGCATTATCCCTATTAGCTCTTCCACTATATATCCCTTCCCCTGCGTGTGAAGCGCCGAAAAGCCGGGTATCACATACCCCTCCAAAATGTCACTCCCCTTTGTCCACGCATCATATACCTCCCCCGCATCTACCCCCAATGCCTCCGCTACATTCTCAACACAAAATACCGCAAACTCAAGCTCCTCCTCAGTATAATCCCTTTCTTCACAACTTTCTACCCCAAACATCTCTTTTCCTCCCCCTTTTTTTATCAATATATTTATCTGTAAATCCATCAGTCTTTAGTGATTAGTGATTAGTGTTTAGTGGCTAGTGGCTAGTGGCTAGTGTTCAGTGATTAGTGATTAGTGATTAGTGTTTAGTGTTTAGTGGCTAGCAACTGACCACTAACCACTGCCCACTGACCACTGACCACTATTCACTGCCCACTGCCTTACCTCCCCACAAGCGGATGCCCCTTAAAATCCCACGACGTCTCAAACGCATCCCAGTCGGCTTTGGATAGCGATATGTTTTGCTCTACAAGCGAGTTTATAGTGGTTAGTGTTGAGTGGTTAGTAGGGAAAATAACGGGAAGTTTTCTAACTGAGTCAGCACCCATATTGATTGTAGGGTTTAAAAACTTTAAAAAGTATGAGCAGGTTGCAGAATTGGAAAGTCCTATGAAATAAAGTAAGTCTTCATTTGAAAAAAGGCTTGGAGATGCATGGTCAAAAATATAACCATTCGGATAATAACGCGAACTAAAATTTCCGGAAGTTACCGCTGACCATGTCATTCCTTTTTTAAATAATAGATGTGTGTAAGTTGAGCCATTTCTATGAAACTCATTTTGTTTAATCCAAAAAGCAACATATTCATTATTTCCATACCATTTTCTAAAATCCCCACCTTTGTTACAAAAGGCGTATTTTCTTTTAGAATTTATAAAATCTGAATTGCTTGCGATATTTTTTGCTATATCGTTGAAATCTGGCTCAAACCACAATTTCAAGTAATAGTCATTTTTCCCCGAAGAAACGCCTGCAGCACATTCAGTATATTCGTCAAGTAATTTATTATCAAACGCTTTGATAAAATTCTCACTCACCCAATACGCCACGGGGGAGCCGGGGATTTTGGAGAAGTTGGACTGCTTGGCGGTATAGCGGTACTTGCCAGAGAGGAAGGCCTGCTCCTTCCAATCTGGGTTATTGTTCTCCACCAGACGGCAGTAGGTGCCGAGGAAGTTCGGCAGGGACGTCCTGCGAAGAACGAAGGTGGTTAAGCCGAAATCTGCCATGCCGAAAGAGCCGTTGCCGAGCTGTGCCATAGTCTGGATGGTATGGGAGGACAGGATTTTGACCCGCATCTTCTCGAAACTTGAGAGGAACATCCACGCCTGCTGGGTTACAAGGGCGGTGAAACCGTTGCGCCGTGTGAGGGTGAGACACTTCTCCATGAAAGCGGAGAAGAGGTCATATTTGCTATCGGGATATGTTTTTTTGAGGAAATCCGTTAGGTCCGGGTTAAGCCCGGCTGCACCGGCATACGGCGGGTTTGTCACCACCACGTGGTATTTTTGAGAGAGGGTTTGCGCTGCCTGCACCACGGGCAGGAGGTCCCGCAGGGCGGGCTCTCGCTGGATGGAAATATCCTGCTGTATCTCTGCGAAACGGGGATAGAGGATGTCCCACTCCTGCGTTGCGGTGGAGAGAAGAGAGCCGTATTCCTTGGCGTTGTACATATCTCTTACAATAGGAATCATCGCGTCTAGGAGATCGCGCCGGCCGGCGCAAAAATATTCTATAAGCTTGCCGTCTAGGGAGTTGCTCTCCTCTATGGGATAGATATGCGGCTGAATATTGCGGGAAAAGAAGCGGCGGTCATACTGCCGGGCCTTCATCATCACGGCGAAATAGGCAAGCTGCGCGGCGCGCTCGTCGATATCAAGCCCCCAGAGGTTATTCTTGACAATGCTTGCGGCGGCCTCCCGCGCGGTATAGCCGTAGGACTCGTAGATCTGCACGAGGACATCGAAGAGATAGCAGAGGATATGCCCGGAGCCCATACAGGGATCTATGCAGAGGATATCCTCAGGCTTTAGGGCGGCATAGGATGAACTGAGGGAAT
>CAZRQD010000031.1:0-15841 GCA_964602365.1 uncultured Acutalibacter sp.
GTTGCGGCGCATTTTATAGAGGAGTATCTCGCCCTTTGAGATCCATCCAATAAAAATGAGAAGGATATTCTCCCGGGATCTTTCCAGGAGAATATCTCTTTTTAATTTTTGACTATCTGGTCGTATATGCTGTCGGTCTTGCCGTCTTTTAGATATACCCTTGTGACGCGCTTGGAGATTCCGCAGATGACCTCATACGGGATGCTGCCTTCTTTTTTGGCGAGTTCGCCGGCGGTTATCTCCTCCTCCCCGTCCCTGCCTATGAGGGTAACGGTATCTGCCAAAGAGGCGCCCGGGACCTCCGTAACGTCCGCCATAAGCTGGTCCATGCAGATCCTCCCAAGAATTTTGCAGCGCCTCCCGCGTATCAGTATCTCCCCGCTGCTAGAGAGAGACCTGGAATATCCATCGGCATAGCCTATCGGGACGGTGGCTATAGTCATGGGCCTCTCAGCCTCGAATATCCTGCCGTAGCTTACGGTGGAGCCGGGCTCTATCCGTTTAATATGGGAGATCACCGAGCGCAGGGAGAGCACTGGTCTTAGCACCGGCTTTGCGCGCAGCTTTTCTGACGGGGGGATGCCGTACAGCACCACCCCCGCGCGGACCATGTCCAGATGAGAGAGGGGGTAGTCGAAGACGGCGGCGGAATTCGCACAGTGGCGCAGTTTGATCCGTATCCCGTCGCGCCTTAGGGTCTCGTCCAGCTCTTTAAAGCAGCCGAACTGCCGCATTGTGAAGATATCTCCCGCCTCCCCGTCATCAGAGACGGCGAAGTGCGTGAAGATTCCCTCTATCCTAAGCCCAGGGAGAGAGCAGGCCTTCTCTATCTCGTCTATCGTCCCGATGTCCCTCATGAGGTCCTGAAAGTAGAATCCCAGCCTGCTCATGCCGGTATCGATCTTGAGATGCGCCTTTACGGTGACGCCGGCGTTTACCGCAGCCTGAGAAATATCCTCGGCGCATTTGAGGGAGTAGACGCAGAGGGAGATGTCGTTTTCAGCCATGCGCCTTACCTCCCCGGCGGGGGTGTAGCCCAGTATGAGAATCGGCCTTTTTATCCCGCCAAGCCTTAGCTCCAGCGCCTCCTCGGGGTTGGAGACGGCGAAGTAGTCCGTGCCGAGGGCTTCCAGCTCTCTAGCGACCCGCACCGCGCCGTGTCCGTAGGCGTCCGCCTTGACAACGGAGCAGACCAGCGCCTTGGGGTCTGTAGCCCTCCGCACCTCGCGGAAATTTTGCGCAAGCGCATCCAAATCTATCTCTGCCCATGTTCGCAGATTTTCCATAGTATCACCGCCAGCTCAATTAAAATATGCCACGCCGGACTCGAAGATCTTCTGGTTCTTCTCCCCCGGCACATTCTTGCAAATATTCTCTCCGCGCCTCTCTGAATGTCCCATCTTGCCGAAGACCCTGCCGTCCGGGCTAAGGATTCCCTCCACCGCGGCGAGTGAGCCGTTCGGGTTATATAGGATATCTCCGCTGGGATTTCCTTCAAAATCCACATACTGCGTCGCTATCTGGCCGTTATCCGCCAAAGCTTTCAAAAGCTCGTCACTTGCGACAAACCTGCCCTCCCCGTGAGAGACGGGGACGCAGTGGATTTCCCCGGCCTCTGTCTTGGAAAGCCATGGGGATTTCACACTAGTCACGCGGGTATATACCATACGCGAGACATGGCGGCCAAGGGTATTAAAGGTAAGGGTTGGGTTTTTTGGGTTAGGTTGGGTTATTTTTCCAAACGGAACTAACCCAAGTTTAATTAGCGCTTGGAATCCGTTGCAGATTCCCAAAATCAGACCGCCGCGTTTTTCCAATAACTCTTCAACCGCCTCGCTGATGCGCGGGTTTCTAAAAGTCGTGGCGATAAATTTTCCGGAGCCGTCGGGTTCATCCCCTCCGGAAAAACCGCCGGGCAGCATTATTATCTGCGAATTTTTTATGGAGCTCTCAAGTTTTAAAATGCTCTCCTCTATAGCTTTAGGCGTAAGGTTTCTTATGACTAAGATCTCGGGCTTGGCCCCGGCCCTCTCAAATGCCCGCGCGGAATCCTCCTCGCAGTTGGTCCCCGGGAAGGCGGGGATTATCACCCTGGGTTTGGCGGTTTTGATTATCGGGGAGGAGGAGCCGCGGTTCTCGCAAAGCGGAACGGAGGGAGTTACGGGAACCGGCGGCGCGAAACTTGGGAAGACGTTTTCCAGCCTGCCCTGGTAGGCAGTTATCATTTCACTGATGTCACGGCTCTCGCCGGCTATGCTGACCCCTCCGCCAAGCTCGCTCTGCCCCAGATATACGGCGTTTTCCATCTCTATCTTATCCCTCACCGCGATGACTAAGTCACCGGAGCGCGGGGCGAAGAGAATCTCCCTTGTTAGGGAATTGCAGAAGGAGAAGCCAAGTTTTTCGCCAAAACACAACTTTAGTACTGAGGCGGCGGCACCGCCCTCCTTTACGCAGGCGCAGGCGAGGATTTTTCCACTCTCTATTAAAGAGAGAGTTGTGCGGTAGAGAGATTTCAGCTTTTCGTAGTCCGGCGCACCGAAGGAGGTTTTCGGGACCGGCAGCAGGTAGAGGCGCAGTCCGGCCTCATCTATATGGGAGGAGATTGTCCTGCCCGCCTTTGTCATAGCGAGTGCGAAGCTTACGAGGGTTGGGGGAACGTCCAAGTTCTCGAAAGAGCCTGACATACTGTCCTTCCCGCCTATTGCGGGGACACCCAGACCGGTCTGTGCGCAGAGAGCGCCCAAAAGCGCCTGGGCGGGCTTCCCCCAGCGGGAGGGCTCTAAACGGAGGCGCTCGAAATACTCCTGGAAGGTAAGCCTTGCCTTTAGGGGGTCCGCACCGGCACAGAGGAGCTTTGAGAGGCTCTCCACCACAGCCCACTGCGCCCCAAGGAAGGGAGAGTATTTAGAGATCCCCGGGATAAAGCCGTAAGCCATGGCCGTGCAGTCGTCCGTCTCCCCGGTGGTTACGGGGACTTTTGCCACCATCGCCTCTTCAGGGGAGAGCTGGTACCTCCCGCCAAAGGGCATGAGGACAGTTCCCGCGCCGATACTGGAATCAAACCTCTCTGCCAAGCCCTTTTGGGAGGAGACCTCTAACCTCTCAAGATTTTTGGAGAGTGCGTCTATCAGGGGAATTTCCCTTAAATTTTCCGGAACCGCCTCCCGGTAGTTTTCGGAAACGGGGGCGGTTATCCTTACCTCTGCCCTTTGGGTGACGCCGTTTGTATCTAGGAAATCTCTCGCGATATCCACAACGGTGTCGCCGCGCCAAGTCATCTTAAGGCGGGGGACCTCACTTACGGCGGCGACGGGCGTGGCCTCTAAGTTTTCAGCCTCGGCAAGTGAGATGAAGGTATCCGCGTCATCCCGATCCAGCACCACCGCCATCCTCTCCTGGGACTCGGAGATGGCCAGCTCGGTCCCGTCCAGACCCTCGTATTTTCTTGGGACCTTGTCAAGGTCTATCAAGAGCCCCGGGGCAAGCTCCCCGATGGCCACTGAAACGCCGCCCGCGCCGAAATCATTGCAGCGCTTTATGAGCCGTGATGCCTCGGGATTTCTGAAAAGCCGCTGCAGCTTTCTCTCTGTCGGGGGATTCCCTTTCTGCACCTCTGCCCCGCAGACCTCCACGCTCTTCTCTGTATGCGCTTTGCTGGAGCCCGTGGCGCCGCCTATGCCGTCCCTCCCGGTGGCGCCGCCCAGGAGCAGGACAATATCTCCCGGGGAGGGGGACTTTCTTATCACGTTTTTCTTTGGAGCGGCGCCAACCACCGCGCCGATTTCCAGCCTTTTGGCGGTATATCCGGGGTCATACAGCTCTGTCACCTGGCCCGTGGCAAGACCTATCTGGTTCCCGTAGGAGGAATACCCCTGCGCGGCGCCAAGGGTTATCTTCCTGGCGGGGAGCTTCCCGTGGAGGGTCTGATCCACCGGGACGGTTGGGTCGCCGGAGCCCGTGACCCTCATCGCCTGATATATGTAGGCCCTGCCCGAAAGCGGGTCCCTTATGGCCCCGCCCAGGCAGGTGGCGGCGCCGCCGACGGGCTCTATCTCTGTGGGATGGTTATGGGTCTCGTTTTTGAACTCTATCAGCCAGGGCTCACTCCTGCCATCCACCTCTACCGGAACCTCTATGGAGCAGGCGTTAATCTCCTCAGACTCGTCTAAATCCGGGAGAAGTCCCCTTTTTCTCAGAATCTTCCCGCCTATTGTCGCCATGTCCATTAAGGTCACGGGGCGGGTTATTCCCAGCTCTTCCCTCATATTGAGATATTCCCGCAGTGAATCCTCTATGGCGGACTTCAGAGGACCCTCCTCTATATCGATCTTTGAGAGCTCTGTCAAGAAGGTGGTATGCCTGCAGTGGTCGCTCCAGTAGGTGTCGATCACCCTTAACTCTGTGACGGTGGGGTCCCTGTGCTCCCTCTCCCTGAAATATTTCTGGCAGAAGAGCAGGTCCTCAAAGCTCATGGCGAAGCCCATGCTTTCAAAATATTTTCGCATCTCCCCTTCTCCCCAGGATATGAATGAGGAGACAGCCGGTACATTTTGGGGGACTTCCCAGCTCATCTCAAGGCTTTCAGGCTTTTCAAAAGATGCAAGCCTGGCCTCCACGGGGTTTAGGATATAGCTCTCTATTTTAGCAAATTCATCGTCTCCTATCTCCCCGCCAAGGGCTATGAGCTTTGCCGTGAGGACGGCGGGGCGCCTCCCTCCCGTGAGGAGCTGGACGCACTGCGCCGCGGAATCCGCGCGCTGGTCGAACTGTCCGGGAAGATACTCCCAGGCGAAGACGCGGTAACCCTTGGGCAGGGGAAAATCCTCATAATAGATATTGTCCATTGCGGGCTCTGAGAAGATGGTCACCGCCGCACGCGCAAAGTCCGCGTCTGAAATGCCGGAGACGTCATAGCGGTTTATTACCCGCACATTCTCCAAGCCGGAAATTCCCAGATTCCCCCTAAGGTCGGCGAGGAGTCCTCTCGCCTCTATATCATAGCCGGCTTTTTTTTCCACAAAAATTCTTCTTACCATTAAAATACCCGCCTTTGCAAGAATACATTAGATTTTACCATAAAGCGGGGAGAGAATCAAATTTTTATTTTGGAAAAGGTCCGCAGTATTGCGGGAAGGCTGAGTTTATGGTATTATACTTTCAGATTTTTAAGAGGGAAGGATGCGCTATGAAGCTCTCGTTTCGCTGGTACGGGGAAGATGACAGGATTACCCCGGACATGATAAGGCAGATCCCTGGAATGAAAAGCATAGTCACCGCCGTCTATGATGTCCCTCCCGGAGAGGTCTGGCCAAGGGAGAGCATAGAGAGGCTGAGGGAAGAAGTGGAGTCCGCCGGGCTGCTTTTCGACGTGATAGAGAGTGTGCCGGTACATGAGGACATCAAACTGGGTCTGCCCTCCCGCGAGAGATATATAGAGAACTACTGCGAGAACTTAAAAAGACTTGGAGAGGCGGGTGTAAAATGCGTCTGCTATAATTTCATGCCTGTATTTGACTGGACGCGCACCACCCTAGACCATAAACTCCCCGACGGCTCGACATGCCTGGCATATTACGACGAGGACGCACAAAACGCCGACCCCTTAGGGAACGACGACCTCTCCCTCCCCGGGTGGGACCAGAGCTATACCAGGGAGGAGCTTAGGGATATAGTCTCCAAATACCGGCAGATAGACGAGGAGAAGCTCTGGGAAAACCTGGGATATTTTCTCAGCCGCATCATACCCGCTGCGGAGGAGGCGGGGATATATATGGCAATCCACGAGGACGACCCCTGCTGGCCGATCTTCGGGTTGCCTAGGATAATCACGGATGAAAAGAGCCTTGACCGGTTCCTCAAACTCTACGACAGCCCGAATAACGGCCTGACCCTTTGCTGCGGCTCGCTTGGCTGCTCCCCAAAAAACGACGTGGTAAAGCTGGCCGGGAAGTATGCGAAGATGGGCAGAATCCACTTTGTGCATCTGCGAAATGTGGCCATTCTCCAAAACGGGTTTGAGGAACGCGCGCATCTCAGCTCTTGCGGGTCCTTAGACATGTACGGGATAGTGAAGGCACTGGTCGCAAACGGGTTTGAGGGCTATGTTAGGCCCGACCACGGCAGGATGATCTGGGGGGAGAATGGGAGGCCCGGCTACGGCCTGTATGACCGTGCGCTTGGCGCCGCGTATATAAACGGCCTGTTTGAGGCGGCCGAGAAGGAGATCAATGGGGAGGCTCTCAAGTGAAAAAGCTGATCCTGCCGCTGACCATTATCCTCATCTGCGCACTGCTGCTCCCCACCTTCACGCTGCGCTTTGCGGGGGAAAATTTCGAATTTTTCGCACTCTCAGAGCTTTTGATCATCTTCCCGCTGACGGCGCTGGGGTTAGGGATATACAGCGGGTTCGATCCGGCGGCGCGCTGGTTTTTGCCGCTTTTATTCCTGGCGCTCCTGCTCATCTCCTGCAAGCTGCTCTATATGATGTACTGGCTAGACATTCTAATCTACTTGGCGGCGTATTTTGCAATCTCTGCCGGGGCTTTCGGCGTAACCCTCTGCCTTAGAAGGTTTAAAAAGAGAAGACGTCAGTGAATACATAGACAATACAAAATCATAAAAAACTAAAAGGGACCGCCGTTTAGCTTAGCGTTAAGCGGCAGTCCCTGTGTTTTCTATCTCTTCTATTTCGGCTACTTCACCATATTGGCGATCTCTTCGGCAAAGTTCTCCTCGCGCTTTTCAAGCCCCTCGCCCTTCTCGAAGCGGGTGAAGGAGGCTATTTTGATATCTCCGCCTAAGTCCTTGGCGACGCTCTCCACATACTGCCCCACAGAGAGTTTGCTGTCCTGCACATACTGCTGCTCTACAAGGCAGATCTCCTTATAGATCTTCCCAAGCCTGCCGGCGACTATCTTCTCGGCAATCGCCGCGGGTTTGCCCTCGTCCACTATCTGCTGGGTGAGGATGGCCTTTTCCTTTTCCTTCCTCTCCTCTGGCACAGAGGCCTCGTCTAGGAACTCGGGATTCAGCGCAGCTATCTGCATGGCCACGTTATGCGCACAGGTCTTAAATTCTTCGCTTTGGGCGATCTCCGGGGTTGTCTCGAACCTGACTATCACGCCTATCCTCCCGCCGCCGTGGACATAGGCGCTGACGACGCCCTCTTCCCTGGCAAAACGGCGGATCTTGATATTCTCGCCGATGGTAAAGATCTTTTCCTTAAGCAGCTCGTCCACTGTCTTGTCGCTGCCCGATGCCTTTAGCGCAAGGAGGGCCTCCACGTCCTTGGGGGACTGCTCCATAACCGTATCCGCACAGGTCTTCACAAACGCCTGGAACTCCTTGTTCTCGCCCACAAAGTCCGTCTCGGCATTGACCTCTATGACCACGCCGACATTTCCCTGCACGTTTACGGCGGCATAGGCCATGCCCTCCGCGGCAGTGCGTCCTGCCTTCTTAACCGCGGCGGCAAGTCCCTTCTCCCTTAGGAGGTCCACCGCCTTCTCCATATCGCCTTCTGCCTCTGTAAGGGCCTTCTTGCAATCCATCATGCCGCAGCCGGTCTTTTCCCTCAGCGCCGCGACATCTTTAGCCGTAAAATTCATCTTATATTTTCCCTCTCTTTTGTCACGGGCAAGGCCTGTAAGCCTTAAGCCCGCCTAAAAATTCCAATCTTATTCTTCGCTCTCTTCCGGCTCTGTGGGTTCTTCCGTATCGGGCTCGGCGGATTCCTCAGCCTCGTCCTTAGCGGCGGCGCCCATCTGGCCCTCCCTGCCCTCGATGATGGCGTCGGCTATTGTTCCGGCCAGCAGTCTCACGGCGCGGATGGCGTCGTCATTGCCGGGGATTACATAGTCTATCTCGTCGGGATCGCAGTTTGTGTCTACAATGGCGATGATGGGGATGCCAAGCTTTCTCGCCTCGCTGACGGCTATGCGCTCCTTGCGCGGGTCAACAATGAACAGCGCGCCGGGGAATTCCGTCATGTCCTTGATGCCGCCCAGATATTTCTCCAGCTTCTCTATCTCCAGCTGAAGCTTGGCGACCTCTTTCTTCGGAAGCAGCTCGAAGGTTCCGTCCTCCTCCATCTTGCGAAGCTGGGCAAGCCGCTGCACGCGCTTTCTTATCGTGGTGAAGTTCGTGAGCATTCCGCCAAGCCAGCGGGCGTTCACGTAATAGGCTCCGGCCCTCGTGGCCTCCTCTTTAATGCTCTCCTGCGCCTGCTTTTTTGTGCCGACGAAAAGCACGTTCTTACCGTCCGCCGCCAGATCGCGCACAAAATTATACGCGACCTCCATCTTTCTCACCGTCTTCTGCAGGTCGATGATGTAGATGCCGTTCCTCTCTGTGAAGATGTACGGCGCCATCTTCGGGTTCCATCTCCTCGTCTGGTGACCGAAATGCACCCCTGCCTCGAGGAGCTGCTTCATGGATACTACTGCCACTAAAAAAACCTCCCTGGTTTTTCCTCCGCCGCGCCCTTAAATTTTCGGGGAGAACCCTGCGGGCACCATTCCGAAAGCACGGCGTGCGTAATCCGTATGGCATTATAGCATAGGGGATTCGCAAAATCAAGATTTTTCTTAAACCGCCTTGAATTTTTCCTGATTTTATGCTAGTATCACCCTAGCCGAAAGGAGTGGTTTTTCATGAATATCTGGCATGACATTAACCCGAAGAGAATAAGGGAAGACGACTTTTTTGCAGTCATAGAGATCAGCAAGGGCGGAAAGGCAAAATACGAGATGGACAAGGAGACAGGGCTTTTGCGGCTTGACCGCGTCCTCTACACCTCCACGCACTACCCCGCAAACTACGGCTTTATTCCCCGCACGTATGCGAACGACGGCGACCCGCTGGACGTGCTGGTCCTCTGCAGCGAGAATATCATCCCCATGTCCCTTGTGAGATGCTATCCCATAGGCGTTATCATCATGGACGACGGCGGAAAGGACGACGAGAAGATAATCGCCATCCCGTTTGAGGACCCCACCTATAACAGCTATCACGATATAGTGGAGCTGCCGGAGCATATCTTTGACGAGATGTGCCACTTCTTCTCCGTCTACAAACAGCTGGAGACGGGCAAGGAGACCGTCATCAACCGGGTGGAGAACGCCGGGGAGGCAAGGAGGGTCATAGGCGAGAGCCTTGACAGGTACCTGAACGATTTTTGCAGATAACCCCAAATCTTTCAAAAAAGGAGAGGATTTATATGAAAAGATTTGCAGTTTTGCTTCTGGCTTTTCTCATGCTCTTCTCTCTCTGTTCCTGCGGAGGCGGGGATGAGGAGTCAAAGCCAGGGGATAGCACGGTTGATTCTAATCCATTAGACGGCGTTGGCACCAGCGATGTGGGCGAGAGCGGGGAAGTGCCCTCTGAACCCGTCTCCTCATCCGAGAGCGGGGAGGAGGTCAAAAAAGAGGCGAAGATTCTCGAAGTCTGGGAGAACGATAAAGCCAAAAGCGCGCTGCTCTATTTCACGGACGGCTCTGAGCCGCTTAACTGCAACCTGCCCGAGGGGTGCCCCGCCGCTGCCGGCGATACGGTGGACCTGGTCTATAACGGCTATGTCTTGGAAACCTACCCCGGGATTATCAGCGCAAGCGAGATGACGGTAAAGCAGGAGGGGAGAAATTACTACGGCGCCTGCATGGAAATCCTTGAGAACCTGTTTGAAGAGGACCCGGGTTTAAACGACGGGGCGCTGACCTTCGGGTTTGACATCTCCTGCGACTGCCTAAACAGCGCTGAGACAGATATCCTGACCTCTCTCTTCTGCAACTCTAAAGGCACCTCCCCGGTTTTCGGCACCTATGATGAGCTTGTGGAACAGGGGTATATCGACGGTGAAAAACTCTACTGGGAGGACGGCGTACTCTTCAAGCTGGAAGAGCAGGAGACGAACGGGGACAAGATCACCTTCCGCTGCGAAAAGTGGCGCGGCGGATTAGGGGCCGTAATGTATAATGCCTGCGAGGTAGAGTTTGATGGCGACGCCTTTAGCATAGACATGGGTCCTATGGCCATGGCTTAACATTTATGCCGGGGTTTTCCCCGGTTCTTTTTTGGAGGTGATTTCTTGCCCGCTGTCAAACCCCCGGTGTATGTTCTCCGGATTCTGGACAGGCTGGAATCCGCAGGGTTTGAGACATACTGCGTCGGCGGTGCAGTGAGGGACAGCCTGCTGGGGATTAACCCTTCCGACTGGGACCTTGCGACCTCTGCAAGACCGGAAGAGGTGAAGGCTGCGCTTTCGGGCTTCACCCTCCTGCCGACTGGCGCGCGCCACGGGACGCTTACGGCGGTGCTTGGGGATGAGAGAGCGGAGATAACCACCTTCCGCAAAGACGGGGTTTATTCTGACCTGCGGCACCCCGACGAGGTTGTTTTTTCAAAGAATATTGAGGACGACCTAGGGCGGAGGGATTTTACCGTAAATGCGATCGCATACAGTCCAAGGCGCGGGCTTATAGACCCGTTTTGCGGACTGGGTGATCTTGACAGCCGTCTAATGCGCGCTGTGGGGGACCCCGAAGTCCGTTTTGCGGAGGACCCGCTTAGAATTCTGAGGATGCTGCGGTTTTGCGCCGTCTTGGGGTTTCACGCGGAGGATGCGACCGCATATGCCGGCATAAAACTTAGGGATTTGGTCACCGCTGTATCCAAAGAGAGACTGCGCGACGAGATGACGGGAACACTCCTGGGAAGGGACGCCGAAAGGGTCCTGCGGGATTTTTCGGAGATCGTGTTTGCCGCCCTGCCAAAGCTCTCCGCTATGCGGGACTGCCCGCAGCTAAACCCCCACCACGCCTACGGCGTCTGGGAGCACAGCCGGCGCGCCGTGGGCTATTCCCCGCAAAACCCGATCTCACGCTGGGCGGCCCTTTTGCACGACTGCGGGAAGCCCTCTGTAAGGACCAGGGCGGATGGGGTTGACCACTTCTACGGGCATGTGAAGGCCTCTGAGGAGATTTGCGGGGAGGTTCTCTCTGACCTGCGGTTTCCAAAGAGAGAGGCGGACGCAATAATCCGCCTCGTCTCCCTGCACGGGGAGGTCCTGCCGATCCCGGAAAAGAGGCTGAGAAAACTGGCCGTGAATCTTGGCGGGGAGGAGCTTCGCCTGCTCCTCTCCCTCATAGAGGCCGACATAATGGCGCAGGGAACTTGCGCAGAGCGACTGCAGCTTCTCCATAAGACCAGGGAGGATGCTGAGAGAATCCTCAAAGAAAAGCCCGCCCCCGGCCTTAGAGATCTGAAAATAGACGGCCACGACCTGATAGCCCTTGGCTTTTCCCCGTCCCCCGCGCTTGGGGCCGCGCTCTCCCGGCTGTTAAAAGAGGTGGCGGATGGCGAGCTTCCAAACGAGCGGGACGCGCTGTTAAATAGAGCCCTGGCGATAAAAAATACGGACTGAAAAGGCCCCCAAATCAGGGGGCCTTAATAGATTGAGCTGTATCACATGCTCTCAGGCGCTGTGACCTTTAATAGCCCAAGGGCGTTTTCCAGTACCTGCTTTGTGGCAGAGCACAGGGCAAGCCTTGCCGCTTGGATACCCTCCTCCTCGCCGCGGACGCGGCAGGTATTGTAGAACTTGTGGAACAGCGTGGAGAGGTTTGTTATATATCTCGTCACCCTTGCGGGGTCAAGATTCTTTGCAGAGGCTATGATCTCATCCGTATAGGAGCCCAAGTAGCGGATAAGCTCCCTCTCCTCGAAGGTGTTAAGCAATAGGAGCTCCTCTTTTTTCGGCGCACGCGGGGTTATGCCGTCCGCTGAGAGATTTCTCAGAATACTGCAGATTCTCGCATGGGCGTATTGGGCATAGTATACCGGGTTCTGGGAATCCTCCTTCACGGCAAGGTCCAGGTCAAAGTCTATGCGGGTCCCGGGTTCAAAGGAGTTGAAGAGGAACCGCGCCGCGTCCACGGGAACTTCCTCCAAGAGCGTCACAAGGGTTATGGCCTTGCCGCTTCTCTTGCTGGCCTTGACGATCTCCCCGTCGCGAACCAGCCTGACCATCTGCATCAGCACGGCCACAAGCTTGTCTGCGTCTATGTCCAATGCCCTCAGCGCCGCCTTCAGCCTTGGAACATACCCGTGGTGGTCCGCACCCAGAACATTTATCGCCAAGTCGAAGTTCCTAGTCACCAGCTTGTCATAGTGGTAGGCGATGTCCGGCACGACATAGGTCGGTATCCCGTTAGAGCGGACAAGGACAAAATCCTCGCTGCCGTACTCCTCCCCGCTAAACCAGAGGGCGCCGTCCTTCTCATAAGTCGCGCCGTTTTCCTTAAGCTTTCTGATCACCTCATCCACCGCCCCGCTCTCGTGGAGAGATGACTCTCTAAACCAGTTGTCAAATTCCACGCGGTAGCGCAAAAGGTCATCGTGCAGGCCCTGGATATTTCTCGGCAGGCCAAACTCTATCAGGGCCCTCCTTCTCTCCTCACCGGCGGCGTTTACGTATCTGTCGCCGTACAGCTCTGAAAAGGCCTTAGCGTTCTCCCCAACGTCCTCACCGTAATAGCCGTCCTCCGGGAAGGGAAATCCCTCCTCCCCAAGATAGAGCTGCATATACCTGGCCTCTAAAGACTGGGCGTATTTGTTCACCTGGTTCCCGGCGTCGTTTACGTAGAACTCCCTCTTTACCTCATATCCCGCTGTTTTCAGAACGCCGGAGAGCGTATCGCCCAGAACCCCGCCCCTGGCGTTTCCTATATGCATTGGGCCTGTCGGGTTGGCTGAGACGTATTCCACAAGGACGCGCCTGCCCTGCCCGTAATCGCTCTCCCCGTACCTCTCTCCTTTAGAGAGGATGTCAAGGACTATCTCGCCGTAGAAATCCTCTGAATAGGAGAAGTTCAAAAACCCCGGACCCGCCACCTCGCAGGAGGAGAAGGCGGTCCCGCTTAAATCCAGGTTATCCCTCACGGCCTGCGCTATTTTTGACGGCGCCATGCGGAACACCCTGGCCCCTGCCATCGCGGCGTTGCAGGCCCAGTCCCCGTGGTCCCTGTCGGCGGGAACCTCCAAGGTGAAGGCGGGGATCTCCGCTTTTGGCAGCTCTCCACTCGAAATCGCCCTTTCAAAAGCTGAGTTTATCGCATCTCTCAGGTCATCCGTGGCCTTTTTTATAAGCAGGGACATGTCAAATACCTCCTAACAGGAAAACCTCGGCTTGATCTCGACCTCTATCTCGTTAGAGCTGGACAGGGCAGAGTCTATATCCAGGGTATATTTTACGCTTAGCACCCCTCCGCTGCTGCTGAGGGAGGATTCCATAGAGCTTGTGAAGATCCCCACGGAGAGCTCCCCAAAGCCCGTATCGTAAAAGCAGAGATGCCTCTTGCCCTTTTCAAGGACCAGAAGGGTATCCGTACCTAGGCGGGACATTGTCACCATCCCCGGCTGGACCTTAAGCACGGCAGTGCGGCAGAGCTTGGGGTTTTCCTCGTCGTACTCCTTATAGGTGATGAAGCTGGTCTCTCCCTGCTCCCTATAGGTCCCCGTGGTGGAGATCGTTATCTCCCCCGTCTCGTCATGCTCCTGCCCGCCGTAGGTCTGTTTTCCCCTTATCATGATGTCGTAATCTTCATCAAGCATTTTGCTTTCCTCTCCATCTTAAAGCTGTTCCAAAGAGGTCTGCCTAAGCTCAAGCTCTCTTCCCAAAAACAGCTCGGCGACGCTCTTAAAGCCCTCCGGGTCGTCAGAGACCCAGTATTCCTCGCGCCTCTCCCCGTCATTCAGCAGGCCGAGGCTTTCCAGCCCCTCGCAAAGGGCAATGGCTGCCTCTCTCCCGCTGTCTATAAGCGTGACGTCATCCCCCATCACTCCCCTTATGGCGTCTCTCAGCAGGGGGAAGTGCGTACAGCCCAGGATAAGCGTGTCAGCCCCGCTCTCCTTAAGGGGGGTCAAATACCTCTCGCAGATTATCCGGACCGCGGGGTCTTTTTGGGAGATCATTCCGTTTTCCACCAGCGGGACAAATAGCGGGCAGGCCTCTGGGAATATCTCTAGGTCCTCCCTAAGCCCAAGCAGCTCTCTCTCATAGGCCCCGCTGCGTATGGCGGCCTGCGTCCCTATCACGGCAATTCTGCCGTTTTTTGTGGCGTTTAGCGCCGCCCTTGCCGCAGGTGCGACGACCTCAAAGTACGGGACAGGCAGGCTCCTCCCTATGTCAGAGGCGGTGGAGCTAACCGTCCCGCAGGCAGAGAGCACCGCCTTCACCCCCTTGCCAAGGAGGAAGTCCATGTCCTCCCTCGCATATTTGCGGATGATCTCTCTCCCCCTGGTGCCGTATGGGACCCTGCCCGTATCGCCGAAATATACTATGCTCTCCCGCGGGAGGACGGCGTTTATCTCCTTTACCGCCGTAAGCCCGCCCAGGCCTGAATCAAACACTCCTATGGGGCGGCTATCCATCTGCTCTCCCTGCGGCCTTCTTCTCAAAGGCAAGCTCTATCAATCTGTCCAAAAGCCCCGGGTAGCTAAAGCCCTCCGCCATCCAGAGCTTGGGGTACATGCTTATGTCCGTAAATCCCGGCATGGTGTTTATCTCGTTTAGGATGACCTTGCCGTCGCTTTCCCTCACGAAGAAATCCACCCTGGCAAGCCCTGAGAGCCCTAAGAGCCTGTAGACTCTCACCGCGGTGGAGCGTATCTCCTCAGAGGCCCTCTCCTCTATCCCCGCGGGGATTATGGTCCTGCTGGTCCCGTTTATGTATTTGTCGTCGAAATCGTAGAAAGAGGCGGTGGCGCCTATTTCCCCAACCATGGAGGCCTCGCAGTCCCGGTTGCCCAAGACGGCGACCTCTACCTCCTGCCCCTTTATTCCCTCCTCCACGATGATCTTGCTGTCCTCTTTTGCGGCCGTCTCCACGGCGCTGTCTAAGCCCTCTGGTCCCTCCACTTTGGTTATCCCTATCGATGAGCCGGAGTTTGCCGGCTTTACAAATACCGGGAAGTTCAGCCTTGCCACTATCTTCTTTCTGATGGTCTCGGCCGCGGCGTCGTACCTGTCGGCGTAGAACCAGAGGTAATGCGCCTGCTCCACGTTTGCGTTTGCAAGCAAGGAGTGGCACACCGCCTTATCCATGCAGATGGCGGAGGCAAGGGTATTGCAGCCCACGTAGGGTATGCCGGACATCTCCAAAAGCCCCTGCATGGTCCCGTCCTCTCCGTTTTTTCCGTGGAGGACAGGGAATACGCAGTCTATGGGGATGAGTTCATATCCCCCGTCCTTTAGGCTGATAATCCCGTGGACGGCGGTATCCGGGGAGAGGAACGCGGGGGTGGAGTTTTTCTCCCACTCCGCAAGGTCCTTGCTCTCGCCGTTATAGAGGCGCCATCTGCCGTCTTTTGTGATTCCTATCTTGTAGAGCTCGTATTTATCCTCAGAGAGGGTATCTATGATTGACCTTGCCGACATAATTGATATATCGTATTCTGAGGAGGCCCCGCCAAAAAGCACGGCGAGTTTTATCTTAGGCATATAGGCTCACGTCCTTAAACTAATCTGCTTGGTATTATACTATAGGGCTTTTATTTTTTCAAGATTTCAATCTAAACAAAAAATTTTGGCGGAGCCTTTTTGCTTTCGCGGATTTTCCGCCCGCGGAATTTTTCTTTTCTTTTTTTTTTATTTTTCTTTTCTTTTTTTATTTTTCTTTTCTTTACTTTACTTTTATTTACTTTACTTTACTTTACTTTACTTTGTGCATATTTCCGGGATTTTGCCGGAAATATTCTGGAAGAATCCGGAAAAATCCGGGAAAAATCGCGGCATCGGCCAGTGGAAAACCGCTGGCCACTGGAATAAAGCATCTTACTTTGT
>CAZRQD010000032.1:0-15342 GCA_964602365.1 uncultured Acutalibacter sp.
AAAATTTGAAGTATTCTAAATTTTAATATGTACGCTATTATTTTGTTATAATATAGCTGGACTGCGGGTTTGAGTGGTGTTGGGAGAGAGTAGTGCGTGCCCTTGGGGAAAAAATGGAAAGTTAAAAATGAGATGATAAAAAATAAAAAATCAAACCCTTAATTACAGGTAAATTAAGAGTTTGAAATAATAAAAAACTTATAATTTGGTGCTGTAAACACTGCCTAATTATGTCGCGAAAATCGAGTAATGGATATCTTTTTGGAGAGAGATATCGCTTTTCCCGTCTTGTCAAGGAATTTTCATTTCACTACAAGATTTACAAGCTTTCCGGGAACATAAATCTCTTTTACGACAGTCTTCCCCGCTATCTCCCGGGCTATTTTCGGCTCTGCTTTCGCGGCGGCGAGAGCCTCCTCTTTCGTGACATCGGCCGGGACAGTGACCTTTCCCCTCACCTTGCCCATCAGCTGAATGACTATCTCTATGCTGTCCTCCCTGCACTTTTCGGGGTCAAAGTCAGGCCAGCTTTGCATTGAGGCGAATCCTTCCCCCAGGTTTTCGGCCTCCCAGACCTCCTCTGTAATATGCGGAGCAAAGGGATTTAACAGGATGGTAAAAAGTCTCAGCTCTCCTCTCGTAACAGAACCCTTGTCATAGATTTCGTTAATCAGGCTCATCAGCGCGGCGATGGCTGTGTTGAATTTGAGGGTCTCGGTATCCTCGCTAACCTTTTTTATGGTCTTGTTAAAGGAACTCTCAAGCTCCTTTGAGAGTCCATCCCCCTCGATTAAGATCTCCCTTAAGTTAAGATATCTCTCCAAAAATCTGCGGCAACCCTTTATCCCCGTCGAGCTCCACGGGGCAGCCTTCTCAAAATCCCCCACAAACATCTCATAGAGCCGCATGGTGTCGGCGCCGTAATCGTTTACAATATCGTCGGGGTTTATAACATTCCCGCGGGATTTGCTCATCTTCTGGCCGTCCTCGCCGAGAATCATGCCATGGCTGGTGCGCTTTGCGTAGGGTTCGGGTGTTGGGACAAGACCGAGATCATACAGGAATTTATGCCAGAAACGGCTGTATAGCAGGTGAAGGGTGGTATGCTCCATGCCGCCGTTGTACCAGTCCACGGGGGACCAGTACTCCAAAGCCTCTTTAGAGGCGAAAGCGTCAGGATTGTGCGGGTCCATATACCTTAGGAAATACCAGGAGGAGCCGGCCCACTGGGGCATGGTATCCGTCTCTCTGCGGGCCGGTGCGCCGCAGCGCGGGCAGGTGGTATTTACCCAGTCGGTCATGGTGTCAAGCGGAGATTCGCCGGTGTCGGTTGGCTCGTAGGACTCCACATCTGGCAGGGTCAAGGGAAGTTCCTCCTCTGGCACGGGGACCCAGCCGCAGTGCTCGCAGTATACCATGGGAATCGGCTCTCCCCAGTAACGCTGACGGGAAAATACCCAGTCGCGCAGCTTGAAATTCACCTTGGCGTGGCCAATACCCTTTTCCGTAAGATATTCCGTGATTTTCTTTTTCGCCTCCTCTACAGAGAGGCCGTCCAATATGCCAGAGTTCACCATCACACCGGTCTCGCAGTCCGTGAAGGCCTCCTTCTCCACGTCGCCGCCCTTTACTACCTCCACTATCGGGAGTCCGAATTTCTTCGCGAATTCCCAGTCGCGGGTGTCGTGGGCGGGTACCGCCATTATTGCGCCGGTCCCATAGCTTACCAGAACATAGTCCGAGATAAAGATTGGGATTTCCTTCCCCGTGAGAGGGTTTATGGCTGAGACCCCCTCTAGCCTCACGCCGGTCTTGTCCTTAGCGACCTCCGTGCGTTCAAAGTCTGATTTCTTCGAGGCCTCAAGCTGGTATGCCCTTATCTCCTCCAGGTTCTCAAGGCTTTCCTCCCACTTCTTTAAGTAGGGGTGTTCGGGGCTCATTACCATATATGTAGCGCCGTAGAGGGTATCCGGACGTGTGGTGTAGACAGTCAGCTTGTCGCCAAGGCTGGTCTCAAAATCGACCTCGGCGCCCTCAGACCGGCCTATCCAGTTTATCTGCTGGCTTTTCACCCTCTCAGGATAATCCACCAAATTAAGGTCGTCTATCAGCCTCTGGGCATACGCGGTAATCTTCAGCATCCACTGGCTCTTTACCCTGTGGACGACCTCGCTGCCGCAGCGCTCGCACTTGCCGCCGACGACCTCTTCATTGGCAAGTACGCACTTGCAGGAGGGGCACCAGTTGACGCTCATCTCTTTTTTATATGCCAGCCCATGCTCGTAGAGCTTCAGAAAGATCCACTGCGTCCATTTATAGTATTCGGGGTCTGCTGTGCTTATCTCCCTGCTCCAGTCAAAGGAAATACCCAGGGACTGTATCTGCTTTTTAAAGTGCTGAATATTACTCTTTGTGACAACCGCGGGGTGGATATGATTTTTAATCGCATAATTCTCAGTCGGGAGGCCAAACGCGTCCCATCCTATCGGGTAGAGGACGTTATACCCCTGCATCCTCCGCTTTCTTGCGATGATGTCGAGGGCGGTGTACGGTCTTGGATGCCCGACATGAAGGCCCTGTCCGGAGGGGTAGGGAAACTCTATGAGGGCGTAGTACTTTGGCTTTTCAGAGCCGTTCTCGGCGTGAAAAATTCCCGCCTCCTCCCAGCGCTTCTGCCACTTGCCCTCTATGGCCTTATGATCATACTTCATATATTCGGTCCCCCTTCATTCCTCTTCAAAATCTATCTTGACGCCGTCCGCCCAAAGCCTGTCGAGATCATAGAATTTTCTCGCCTCCGGGGTGAAGATATGCACTACCACGCTGCCGTAATCCAAAAGTATCCAGCTTCCGCCGCGGTGGCCCTCCACCCTCGGCTGCGGAACACCCTCCTGCTCCAATTTCTCGGTCAGTTCGTCGGTAAGAGAGCGCACATGGACCGAGCCGTTGCCGTGGGCAATGACGAAATAATCAGCGAGAGTTGAGATATTGTCAATCCTTATCACGTTTATCTTTAGCGCTTTCTTTTCATCCAAGATCTTTGCGGCCTCTTTTGCAAGCTGTAACGACGTCATTTTCTGTCTTCTCCTTCTTCTTCAATTTGCGGAATACCGTACAGTCCCGGGGAAAACCGCAGGTTACCTCTCTTTTTTAAGGCTGCCAGCGCATCGTCGTAGGCGTAGACGCTGTCCGGGTCCAGGGGCTTTCCCTGGTTCGCCACGTCAGAGAGAGTCCATGCGACACCCTTGAATATTGCCTCCTCCAAGCTCCTCCCGGCGGCCTCTCTCATTATCTCTACACCGGGATAGTCCCTGTCATCGGAGATATAGTCCGCGACATAGAGGACCTTTTCCAGGACGGTCATATCCTTTCTGCCCCAGGTGTGGCACTCCACGGCCGAGAGGATTTCACGGTCCTTAACCCCAAGCACCCCGTAGATATACGCGGCGCCTGCGGCGGCATGCCACGGCGGCGGGACCGGGCTTTCCCTCTTACGGAGTATTATACCAAACTTTTCTGTGATTTTCAACTGTTCTGAGGGCTCTGTATCCTTCATAATATCATGCAGTATCCCCGCGGTCCTTGCCTTAGATGGGTCTGCATGGTACAAAAGCGCAAGCCTCTCCGCCTCCCGCGCCACGCACTGGCTGTGGTAGAACCGCTTTGGGGTGAGAAGTCTCTCTACCTCAGCCTCATATTCCTCATATGTCACAGTTCAAGCCCCCTTTGATGGTAGAGTCCGCGCTCCAGAATATATGCCTCCACGCTCTTCGGCACTAGGCCAGTAATGGGCTCTCCCCGCCGCAATCTCTCCCTGATCTGCGTGGATGAGACCGGAAAAAATTCGAAAGTCTCTATTATACATCTCGCAGAGTAATTTTTGGAGAGTTCTGTCTGCTTATCTCTCAGCCTCTCAAGGCTCCCGCCCCTAGGGCAGGCACAGAGGACCGCAAGCCTCATTATCTCTTCCGCATGCGCCCAGCGGTCCACCGTCAAAAACATATCCTCACCCATAAGCAGGTAGAACTCGTCGGAGGGGTATAACTCCGCCAACCTTCTAAGGGTGTCGGCGGTATAACTCTTCCCGGGACGGGAGAGCTCTATGTCGGATACCTCTGCCGCCACGTTCTCTATGTCTTTGCAGGCAAGTTCGCACATCCTCAGCCTGTCCGCGCCATCTGCAAGGGTCTCTGAAATCTTGTGCGGAGGGATATTCGTCGGGATGATCAAAACGCGGTCGAGAGGTATTCTCCCCGACATCTCCTCTATAAGCCGCAAATGCCCCAGATGGACGGGGTTAAAAGTCCCGCCGTAAACTCCGGTTCTCACCTGTGTTCTCCGGGCAGCACTATCTTCGGGTCTTTTCTGCGCGGGCGGTAGAGGACGAAACGGCTTCCTATCACCTGTACGACAACGCTCCCCGTCTTACCGGCTATTGCCTCCGCTGCCTCGCGGGGCGAAACCGGACAGCTCTCCGGCAGGATTCTCCCCTTTATAAGCTCTCTCTTCTCTAAGGCATCGTCAGCCTGTTTGATGACCTCCCCGCTTAGCCCGCCCTTGCCAAGCGTCAGGATGGTCTCCTCGTTTACCGCGAGAGAGCGGAGATATGCTCTTTCCTTGCTTGTAAGCGTCATTTCGGCTCCTCCCCGGCAATATCGGTATGGGTTTTAAGGTATTCTCTCAATTTCTCCCCAAACAATGCGAACGCATGCCCTCGGTGGCTTCTCCTGTCCTTCTCCTCTTCAGGGATCTCCCCGAAAGTCACGCCGTCCTGTTCAAAGATAGAGTCATAGCCAAAGCCATGCTCCCCCCGGGAGGAATCCGCTATTATGCCATCGCATCTGCCCTCTGCCTCTATCCGGTCCCCGTTTGGGAAGACGCAGCAGACCGCGCAGACAAAATGGGCTCCTCTCCTATCTTTTGGGACGCCTTTAAGTTTTTCCAGCACGGTAAGCCTTCGCTTTCCCGGCTGTGCGAAGCGTGCGGAATATATCCCGGGAGCGCCACCCAAATAGTCCACACAAAGGCCTGAATCATCCGCGACCGCGGGAAGTCCGGTTTCCGCGCAGGCAGAGGCCGCCTTTATAAACGCGTTTTCCGCAAAAGTTTTCCCCGTCTCTTCCGGCTCTGAGAGGTCGGCCATGACCGCCTCCACCCCCATTGGCGAGAGGAGTCTCCTAAATTCCGCAACTTTACCCTGATTATGGGTGGCAATGACAAACCTCATTCCGAATCCTTCCTTCTTCCGAAGGGCCAGAAGCGACGTTTCTTGCCCTCATCTTCCTCAGTATCGGAGATCTCCTCTGCCTCGGATGCGATCGCATAGTCTTCCTCCTCTTGGGGAGAACTGTCCTCTTCCGGTTCCTGTGCGGGTTCCTCTGTCTCTAACATTCCGTCCGCGAATGCGATCGCATCAAACGGCTCGAGATCGTCAATTTTCTCCCCAACGCCGACAAACTTCACATCATAGCCGAGATTCATCTTTATCGGCAACACGACACCGCCCTTGGGGGTTCCGTCCAGCTTTGTGAGGACTATGCCGGTAATCGGCACGGCGGCGCCAAACTCTCTGGCCTGGTTTACGGCGTTCTGCCCCGTCGCAGCATCCAGAACAAGCAGCGTCTCTCTAGAGGCGCCGGGAAGTTCCCTGTCTATTATTCGGGAGATCTTTCCCAGCTCGTCCATAAGGTTTTTCTTGTTATGCAGCCTGCCCGCGGTATCGACTATTATGACGTCACAGCCCCTGGCCTTCGCCGCAGAGATGGTGTCGAATACCACGGCGGCGGGGTCGGCCCCCTCTCCCTGGCGGATCATCGGGACGCCGGCTCTTTCAGCCCAAATCCCAAGCTGCTCGCTTGCGGCCGCCCTGAAGGTATCCGCGGCGGCAAGTATTACAGATTTTCCCTCTTCCTTTAACCTGTAAGCGAGTTTTCCTATGGCGGTGGTCTTGCCGGCGCCGTTTACTCCTATCATCATTATGACTGAGGGTTTGGTTTCAAGGTGAAGACTTGGGTCACCCTCAAGCCCGTCTACGATGATCTGCTTGAGTTCTTCCATGATGAGCTGAGGATCGGTTATGCCCTCCTCTTTCACCATGTCCCGCAATTTCTCTACTATCTCCGCCGAGGTATCCGCCCCGACGTCCCCTAAGACCAGAAGCTCCTCCAACCCCTCAAACAGCTCTTCGTCTATTTTGGTAAAAGCTCCCAAAAGCTGGCTTATCTGCCCGCTTAAGCTCTCCCTTGTCTTTTTCAGTCCGGCTCTTATTTTCTCCAAAAGGCCCATAGAAAACTCCCTTTCCGTTTACTTTAACAGCTCCTTCTCCTCCCCTATTCTGAGGGTAAGGAGTTTTGAAACGCCCTCGTCCTGCATGGTGACGCCGTAAAGCACGTCAGACCCCTCCATTGTTCCGCGCCTATGGGTGATTGAGATAAACTGCGTCTTCTCGCTCATCCTTCTCAAATAACTTGCATAGCGGGCCACATTCACATCGTCCAGGGCGGCGTCTATCTCGTCCAGCACGCAAAACGGCGGGGGATTTACCTGCATTATCGCGAAATATATGCAGATGGCGACAAGCGACTTTTCTCCTCCCGACAGGGCCTCTATATGGTTTACGATCTTCCCGGGCGGGCGGACCCTGATATCAATTCCGGAAGTCAGGACATCCCCAATCTCGGTAAAGGCCAGCTCTGCAGAACCGCCGCCGAAAAGTTCGCGGAATACCTCCCCAAAGTGCCGGTTGATCTCCCCAAACCTTACGGTAAACTGCTCCCGCATATTTCCTGTCAGCTCTGCTATTAGCCTTATCAGCTCCTCCCTGGAGCGCTCGGCATCGTCTATCTGGCCCTTCATAAAGGTATATCGGTCGTTTACCTCTTTGTATTCCACCACTGCGCCGACGTTTACCGCGCCAAGAGAGCGTATCCTGTTTTTAAGCTCTGCAAGCCTGCGCTGGGCCTTGGGAAGATCGTCCACGGGTTTGGCTATCTCCTGCGCCTCTTTGCGGGTGAGCTCGTATTCCTCCCAGAGTTCCTTGAGTATGCCATCGCATTCCTTTTTTAGATTTTCCCCGCGCTCTGTAAGTCTGGCAAGCTCGCTTGCGGCGTTCCCTCTTTCGTTTTCAAGCTCTCTCTCCTCGTTTCTCAGCCTGAGAGAGTTTTGCTCTAGCGCGTCGCGCTCCAGAGACACTGCGGAGGATTCCGCCCTCCTGCTTTCCGCGTCCTCCCTGAGCTTTGCCGCCCGGCCTGCCGCCTCCTCTATATTATGGAGAAGTTCTCTTTCACCGGCTTTTAGCCTCTCCATCTCCTCATTTATCTTTACCCTTTCTCCCTCAGCGTTATCCATCGCCGTGCGGAGACTCTCAATATTTTCAGAGAGCAGGTCCCTCTCTTTCCTTGCGGAGAAGACGTTCATCCTAAGCTCCTCCGCCCTGCGGGAGGCCTCCTCAGCCCTCTGCCGGCTCTCGTCCCGGCCGCCAGTTAAGGCCTCGCTCTCTTTTTGGGCGGTCTCACTCTCCTCTGTAAGTTTTCGAACCAGTTCTTCTCCTGAAATTTCCCGCTCTTTTAAATCTCTGTACCTCTTCTCCCCCTCTAGCTTCTCCCTGTTCAGCGCATCCCTCTCGTCTATGAGGGATGTGCGCTCTCTTGAAATCCTTTCAAGCTCGGCGTTGGCGCGCACACGGTCCTCATTCAAGGCTGAGAGCTCCCCCCTGTAAGCTGAGAGTTCTCCCTGCGCCTCGGCAAGCTGTTCTCTTAAAATCTTTAACCGCGACTCGGCCTCTGACTGCTCCCGCTTTAGTTCCTCCGCCCTGCTCTTTATCTTCGCTATCTCAGACGCCCTGCTTAAGAGGCCTGAGCCCCTCGCCTTTGATCCTCCTGTCATGGAGCCGCCGACGTTGAGGACCTGCCCGTCAAGGCTGACAACCCGGTAGCGGTAATTCAGGCGTCTTCCCGCAAGAGCCGCATTGTCTAAGGTATCCACCACTATCACCCTGCCAAGAAGGCTGTCCCTGATGCCGGAATATTTTTCGCCGCACTTGCAGAGGTCCCTTGCTATGCCGATAAATCCGGGAAGATTTTTTACCTCGCTCTGGGAGATAACTGAACCCCTGACGGTGCTGACGGGCATGAAGGTCGCCCTGCCTAGGTCCCTATCCTTTAGAAACCTTATGGCGTTTTTCCCGTCCTCCTCAGTCTCCACCACAATATTCTGCATGGATGCGCCGAGGGCGGTCTCCAGCGCCACAGCATACTCTCCGGGCGTCTCGATAATTCTAGAGACGGGGCCGCAGATGCCTTTGAGCATCCCGCGGTTCGCCTCTCTCATCACCGCCTTGACGCTCTGTGTAAAGCCCTCAAGGTTTCTCTCCAGATCCTCTAAAAGTTTGGCTCTCCTGAGCTCGGCGTTCATATCCAGAGTTATTTTATCCAGGGCCTCGCGTGCGGCATCCACACGTTTCTGCCTGTTCTCTGCCTTAAGTTCATACCCTTTCACAGCGTTCTCGCCGGAGGTGATGGCCCTCTCTGTCTGAGAGAGGAGTTCTTTGGCCTCTTTCTCCTCCTCCGCCAGCTCTCCGTCCCTTAAGTCAAGGCGGCCCATCCTCTCTTCGAGAGAGCGGGCGTTTCTCTCCAACTCCTCCCTGGCAGAACTGGCGGAACTTAGCGCAACACGCTCCTCCGCAAGGTTTGAGTTTATCTCCGCTGCCCTTATAGCGGCAAGCTCTATGGCTTTCTCTGCCTCGCCCTCCTGTTCTCTCAACTTCTCCAAGCTTTCGGTGAATTCCAAAAGCTCGTCCTGCCGTCTCCCTATCTCCTCATCAAGCTTTGACAATGCCTCTTTTTTAGAGGAAATCTCCTGCTCCGTCTCCCCCGCGGAGAGGGAAAGAGACCGCAGTCTCTCTTCCAGCCTTAAGCTGTCGCGCCTGGTAAATTCCAGGTTGTTCCTAAGTACCTCGCCCTCTCCGTCAGAGCGCACCGCGTCCTGCTCTAGCGCTGAGGCCTCCTCTCTGAGACTCTCCATGCGCGCGGCAAGGTTTCCAAGGGAACGGGTATTATCCTCGGTTTCGATGGAGAGCTTGGAGAGCTTCTCCTCAATCTCCCCCTGCCGGGTATTTACTATACCGATTCTCTCCTCTTGTTCCCTGAGGGATTTTGAGTATCTCTCAAGGTCAGAAAGCCAGAGACCTATCTCAAGCTCCTTCTTCTCAGAGTCCAGCGCGATAAACTCCTCGGCTCTTTCGGCCTGCTCCTTAAGCGGTCCAACCCTGCTCTCAAGCTCTGAGAGTATATCCTTTAGGCGGACAAGGTTATCCTGGGCTTTAGAGAGCTGTTTCTCAGCCTCCTCCTTACGGTATCTGAAACGGGAAATCCCGGCGGCCTCCTCGAAGATCTCTCTTCTGTCCTCTGATTTTGCCGCGACTATGCTGTCTATTCTCCCCTGCCCTATTATGGAATATCCGTCTCTTCCCAGACCGGTATCCATAAAGAGCTCGTTTATATCCTTCAGCCTTACAGAGGCCTTGTTTATAAGGTATTCGCTCTCGCCGGAACGGTAGTACCGGCGGGTGACAGCCAAGGTATCCGCGTCAAATGGGATACCGCGGTCAGAGTTGTCTATGGTCAGCGTTACCTGTGCAAATCCGAGGGCGCTCCTCTGCGGGGTTCCGCTGAAGATGACGTCCTCCATGCGGGAACACCGCAGGGCCCTGACGCTCTGCTCTCCCAGCGCCCAGCGTATGGCATCGCTTATATTGCTCTTCCCGCTGCCGTTCGGCCCAACTACCGAAGTTATTCCGTCCTCGAAATTTAGTACGGTTTTGTCGGGGAAAGTCTTAAACCCCTGAAGTTCCAAAGATTTGAGAATCATAAAAGCAACCCACGACCCGTGTCTTAATATCCCATCAGTTTGAGGGCTTCCCTGGCGGCCTGCATCTCGGCATCCTTCTTGCTCTTTCCTCCGCCGCGCCCGATGACATTGGAGTTGAGATGAACCTCCACGACAAAATGCTTGTCGTGGTCCGGCCCCGATTCCTTCACCAGAACATACTCCAGTTTCTCCCCGGGGTTCTGCTGGACCAGCTCTTGTAGCTGAGTCTTATAATCCCTAAATCCCCTGCGCCCCTGCTCTCTCGCCGCAGGGGCAATAAACCTTAGGATAAATTTTTTCGCCTCCCCAAGGTCTCCGCTGTCAAGGTATACGGCGGCCAAAGTGGATTCAAATACATCCGCCAGAATGCTCTGCCGCTCTCTGCCGCCGTTACTCTCCTCGCCGCGGCTTAGCCTGAGGAAATCACCGACATGGAGCTCTCTTGAAAACCCGCAGAGCGCACGCTCGCAGACGAGCTCGGCCCTCACCTTGGTGAGAGTTCCCTCCGGCAGGTCGGGAAAGGTCTTAAAGAGATATTCCGCAGAGACAAATCCCAGTATGGAGTCCCCCAAAAACTCCAGTCTCTCATAACTCTGGGCTCCGTGTTCATTTGCAAAGGAAGAGTGGGTGACCGCCGTCACAAGCAGTTCCCTATTTTTAAAGCGATACTCAATACGCCTCTCATATTCTCCCAGATCTTTCACATGCCTTCCCCCTCCGCTATGAAGCAGACTTTTCCATTATCTCTTTTATTCTCTGCACAAAGCCGGATTCCACATATGCCTTAGTAAGTCTCAAAGCGTTCTTCACAGTCTTGGCCTTTGCGTCCCCGTGGATTTTGAAGATGGGTTTGGAAGCCCCCATTATCGGTGCGCCGCCCACCTCGTTATAGTCCACCTTTTTCTTCATCTCCTTAAGGTCGTTATATACTATCGCGCCGGCAAGTTTATTCATGATACCTTTGTTGAAGACATCCTTCACCATTCCCATAAGGGTCAGCGCTACGCCCTCAAACATCTTCAAGGCGACATTCCCTGTAAATCCGTCTGTCACGGCGACGTCGCAAATTCCCTCGGGAACATCTCTCGCCTCTACATTTCCGATGAACTGGATATCCGGGCAGGCCTTAAGAAGTTTATATGCCTCCTGATGCAGAGGATCTCCCTTGTGCGGCTCTGTCCCGACATTGAGCAAGCCCACCCTTGGGGACTCTATCCCCATCACCCTATGCATGTACTCAGAGCCAAGCACTCCAAACTGCAAAAGCATTTCCGGTCTGCATTCCACATTTGCGCCGGCGTCGCTTAGCATGAAATATCCTTTAGCGGAGGGCAGGACCGGAGCAAATGAGACCCTCTTCACCCCGCTGATTCTCTTGACTATCATGGTCGCGCCGACCACCAGCGCTCCGCTGTTCCCCGCGCTGGAGAACGCATCGCCCCGGCCCTCAAAGAGCGCCCTTAAGCCAACCGCCATGGAACTCTCCCTTTTTTCTTTGAGAATGCTGGTGGGTTCCTCCTCCATTGAGAGGACATCCCCCGCCGGGAGAATCTCCATTTTAGAGATCTTATCCTCTATCCCCAACCTCTTTGCGGCGTCTCCAATCTTCTCGGGATCTCCAGCGAGAAGGATTTCGATCCCCAGTTCCTCCGCCGCCTCAGCGCAGCCAAGAAGTATCTCATCCGGCGCGTTGTCGCCTCCAAACGCATCCACTATCAGCTTCATATATTTCCCTCCATATCCTTTCTCCGCTCTCCGGCGGTTTCAAGCGCATCATTTAGGTCCGCAAGAGCTCGCTGCGCAAGCGCCGCGTAGCGCTCCCTCTTATCCTTTATCCTTTCAGCGAGAGCCGGCAGCAGCCCAAAATTAGCCCCCATCGGCTGGAAATCTTTGCCAACATATCCAGAGACATAGCGGCTTAGCGCACCTGTCATGCAGGTCCCCGGCAGTACAAGCGGCGATCTGCCCAGCATCTTTCTCGCCATCTGTATGCCCGCTATAAGCCCCGAAGACGCAGACTCCATATATCCTTCCACTCCGGTGATCTGCCCGGCAAAACAGAGAAGCGGCCTGCCCTTTACAGAATAATCCTCATCCAAAAAGCCGGGTGAACTTAAAAATGTGTTGCGGTGCATCACCCCGAAGCGGGTAAATTCCGCGTTTTCAAGCCCCGGTATCATTCCGAAAACCCTCTTCTGCTCTGAAAACTTGAGGTTTGTCTGAAATCCCACAAGATTGTAGAGGGTCTTTTCCCTGTTCTCAGGCCTAAGCTGTACCACCGCCCATGGTCTGTGCCCGGTTTTGGGGTCCTTAAGACCCACGGGCTTCATCGGGCCAAAGCGCGCGGCATCACCGCCCCTCTTCGCCAGAACCTCTATCGGCATGCAGCCCTCGTAGACTTTGGGGTCAGCCGTGTCAAAATCGTGCAGAGGTGCGCGCTCTGCGTTTTTCAGCTCCTCTATAAACCGCTCGTATTCTGCCCTGTCGAACGGACAGTTGATATAGTCTCCATCTTCGCTCTCTGAATATCTTGAGGCGAAAAAGCATCTCTCCATATCTATGCTCTCTGCGGAAACTATCGGCGCAGCGGCATCAAAAAAGCTGAGCGTCCCCGCCATCTCCTCGATTTTTTGTGAGAGGGTCTCCGCCGTGAGCGGCCCCGTGGCGATTATCGCGGGCTCTTTGGGAATTTCTGTAACTTCCTCCCGGCTTACCTCTATCAGAGGATGACTCTCAACAGCCTCAGTCGCCAGCCGTGAAAAGAGCTCTCTGTCCACAGCAAGCGCGCCGCCCGCCGGCACTCTCGATTTTTCCGCGCAGGGGATGAGCAGGGAGCCTAGCATTCTCATCTCCTCTTTTAGCAGACCGGCGGCACTGTCTATTCTCTCTGCCTTTAGAGAATTGGAGCAGACCAGCTCTGCGAAATCGACGCTTTGGTGGGCCGGGGAAAAGCGCTTGGGTTTCATCTCTGCCAGCAGGACCGGTATGCCTCTTGATGCGATTGCATACGCAGCCTCGACGCCGGCCAGCCCCGCGCCGACTACCGTAACACGCTCCATCACTTTTTTCCCGTCTTTTTCGCTGATTTTTTTTCAGGCTGACTTTCATTATAGCTGCAGCCGGGGGTTAGGCAGTAGAGAGTCCTGCTGCCGGTCTTTTTCTGCATCAGCGTCTTGCCGCAGACGGGACATACCTCTTTAGAGGGCGGGTCCCAGGAGACAAAATCACAGTTTGGGTATTCGCTGCAGCCGTAAAAAATCCTTCCCTTTTTGGATCTCCTCTCCACAATCTTTCCGCCGCATTTGGGACAGACAGCGCCGGTATCCACGATCAGTTTTTTTACGTTCTTACATTCCGGATAGCCAGAGCAGGCGAGGAACCTCCCGTATCTTCCCGTCTTTATCACCATGGGGCGGCCGCATTTTTCGCAGATCTCATCGGTCTCGTCCTCCTTAAGGTGAACCTTAACCCCCTGCATCTCCTCTTTGGCCTTCCGTACCGAGCTGTCAAAGCCCTCCCAGAACCTGCCCAGAGTGTCGGTCCACTCCTCCTCACCGTTCTGTACTGCGAGAAGCTCATCTTCAACCTTGGCGGTGAACTTGAGATCGACAATCTCCGGAAAATGCTCTTTCATAAGCTTGGTCGTTACCTCTCCAAGCTCCGTTGGTTTAAATGCCTTACCGTCTCTTACCACATATTCTCTGGAGGTTATGGTGGTTATAGTCACGGCGTAGGTGGAAGGTCTTCCTATTCCGTTTTCTTCCATGGTCTTTATAAGGCTGGCCTCGGTATATCTCGGGGGCGGCTGGGTAAAATGCTGGTTTCCCGCCAATTCATGGACTTTTATGATCCCTCCCTCGGTAAGCTCCGGCAGGGGTTTCCCCATCTTCTCATCGCCTTCGCTTACCTCCTCGTAAAGCGCAGTAAAGCCGTCAAAAACAACGCTGTAACCGGAGGCGCGGAACCGGTAATCCCCGGCGAGTATCTCTGCCTGAGTGGTATTCATCTGGCAGTTTGACATCTGGCATGCGACGAAGCGTTCCCAGATCAGCTTGTAGAGTTTATACTGGTCCGCGGTGAGAGAACCTTTCAGCTTTTCCGGTTCCAAGGCCACGGATGTCGGTCTTATGGCCTCATGCCCGTCCTGTGCGTTTTCACGCGACTTATAGTGCCGGGGGCTGGACGGCAGATATTTTTTCCCCCAGCGAGAGGCTATATACCCCGTCGCGTCGCGGATAGCGTCCTCAGCTATTCTCAGGGAATCGGTCCTCATATAGGTTATAAGGCCTGTGGAGCCCTGTCCCGGGACCTCCACGCCCTCGTACAGTTCCTGCGCGGCCTTCATGGTTCTCCTCGCCTGGAAACCGAGACGTTTGCTGGCCTCCTGCTGTAGGGTGGAGGTGTTAAACGGCGGGGCTGGAGAGCGGGATTTTTTGCCCTTTTTCACACTGCCAACTTTAAACTCGCAGAGCTTCAGCTCCTCAAGAATGCCGTCGGCCTGCTCCTTGGAGGTTATCTTGATCTCGCCCTTCCTGTCACCGTAAAACGCGGCGGAAAACTGGCTTCTCCCAGGCGGCGCGGAGAGTTTAGCGTCTATAGACCAGTATTCCTGCGGCTTGAACGCGCGTATCTCCTCCTCCCTGTCCACCACCATGCGCACGGCGACAGACTGGACCCTGCCCGCGGAAAGCCCCCTGCGGACAGTCTTTGCCAAAAACGGACTGAGAGTATAGCCCACCAGCCTGTCCAGAATACGCCTGGCCTGCTGGGCGTTGACCAGGTCCATATCTATCTTTCTGGGGTTCTCCATCCCCTCTTTAATGCCCGTCTTAGTTATCTCGTTAAACGTTACCCTGTCTTTCTGGTTCTCGTCCAGGTCCAAAAGATACGCAAGGTGCCATGAGATCGCCTCGCCCTCGCGGTCCGGGTCGGTGGCCAGGAGAACCTCATCCGCCTCCTTTGCCCTGTCTCTCAGCTCCTTTACCAACTTTTCCTTGCCCTTGATGACTGCGTATTTCGGTTTAAAGCCGTCGTTAACATCCACGCTCAGTCTGGCGGAGGGAAGATCTCTGACATGTCCCATGGAGGCAATAACCTCATAGCCCTTTCCCAGATATTTTTGTATTGTTTTGGCTTTCGAGGGAGATTCCACTATAACGAGCTTTCCCACGGATACCACTTCCTTCTTCCTGATTTGAAAGCAAAAATTTCGTACGATCCCCTAAGTTTTCAAACTTTTATAAAAGACGTCGGCTTATTCTATCACAGAAAGCACAAATTGTCACTACTTAGAGAGGTTTTTTTCGGATGGTAGGCAATTATTCCCGCTGACGCAGTATTCGGCTGACGATGGAGGTCTACGCTGCGCGGAGAGGGGAGCAGCATCCCTTAAGAAAACTGTCCGGTTTTGTTTGTTTCCTTCCGGCTTCGCAGGCGGGTTTAGCAATGCTGTTTTTATGGTCTCAGCCGATTTGC
>CAZRQD010000033.1:0-14617 GCA_964602365.1 uncultured Acutalibacter sp.
ACTTCTCTCGGCTTCGGGTGAGGGCAATGAAAAAAACCCAAAAAACCCAGGCCTTATTTTGGGTTTTATTTCACTTGAGGGAAGACATAAAAAATTTTTAGGCGGTGAGAGGTAATGTTGGATTTTTTTAAGAGCAGGCCCGCGGGCCAGCCGGATTTTCTCATAGCCGGCCTGGGCAACCCTGAGAAGAGGTTTGAGAATACCCGCCATAACGCCGGGTTCATGACGCTTGACCTCCTTGCGGAAAAACTTGGGGTAAAGATAAACCGCGTCCGCTTTAAGGGTTATACCGCGGAGAGCAAGACCGAGGAAAGCCGCCTGCTTCTGCTTAAACCCGCGACGTATATGAACTCTAGCGGGGAATCCGTCCGCGAGGCGATGGCTTTTTACCATATCCCGCCAGAGAGAACTCTCATCATTTTAGACGACGTATACCTGCCGATAGGGAGGCTGCGCATCCGCAGAAAGGGGAGCGACGGCGGACATAACGGCATGAAGAGTATAATCTACCTAAACGGGTCCGATAATTTCCCGAGAATCAAGATAGGCGTGGGGCAAAAGCCAAATCCCGACTATGACTTGGTGGACTGGGTCCTCTCCCGCTTTACTGAGGAGGAGCTGGGGCAGCTCTCCCCGGCGCTTCAAAATGCCGCAAGCGCTGCGCTTCTCATAGCGGGGGGAGAGATAAACCGCGCGATGGAGCTCTACACTTCTTAAGGATCTGGAGGAGATATGAATTTTATCCGCTCTGCCCTAAACGGGCTGGGAGAATATCAAAGCCTGCTAAAGGCTATATCCGAAAAGAGGCTCCCGGTAAACGCGGTGGGCCTATCGGCTGTGCACAAATGCTGCGTGATAGACAGCATTCTCGAATCCACGGGAAAAAACGCGCTGATTATCGCGGCGGACGAGCCGGAGGCGCAGAGATTTTTTGAGGACCTCTTAAGCCTTGGGAGAAGGCCCGCCCTGTACCCCGCCAGGGACTTTTCCTTTAGGGATGAGGTGACGCCCTCTAGGGAATACGAGCGCCAGAGGCTCTCGGCTTTAAAGCGGCTGATTTCAGGAGACGCGGACTGCGTCATCGCCACGATAGACGCGGCGGCGCAGTTTACGATGGGAAGAGAGGAGCTTATCTCCCGGTTCTTCAGGCTGAGAGAGGGAGACGAGCTTAGGATGGAGGACCTGCTCTCTGCCCTGATGAGGTGCGGATATACGAGAGAGGAGCAGGTGGAGGGGCCCGGGCAGTTCGCGAGGCGCGGCGGGATAGTGGACCTCTTCTCCCCGGGAGAGCAGAACCCCGTGAGGGTGGAGTTCTGGGGGGATGAGATAGATTCCATCTCTGCCTTTGACCTAAATACCCAGAGGAGGATAGAGAGCCTTGACGAGATCTTCCTTGCCCCATGTCTTGAGGTCATAGCCGATAGGCCGGAAATCCTGGCAAAGAGGATAGAAAAGCTGGCCTCCTCCCTAAGGGGGAAGACTGCGCCGAAGGCGAGAGAGATTCTCAAAGGGGAGGCGGAAAAACTCAAGGCCGGGATAATTCCCAACTCCATGGATAAATTTATCCCCCTTCTAAATGAAAATCCGCCTACGCTTTTCTCCTATTTTGAGGAGAATTCCTCCATCCTGTTCTTCTCTGAGAGCGCAAGGCTTAAGGAGAGGATGCGGGCCAATACCGTCCAGTGGGGGGAAGATTTTCTCGCGCTGAGTTCTGAGGGAATTTTGACGAAGGGGCTTAACAGCTATTCCCAAAGCTGGGATTTTGCCCTAGGCGAGGGAAGGCGAATCCCCACGGTCTTCATGGACGTCTTTGCCAGGGGGAGCTATGAGATCCCGCTGGGGGCGCTTATAAACTTTAGCGTGAGGCAGCTGCCCGCCTGGTCCGGCGGGCTGGAGCTGCTCTGCGAGGACCTAAGGCCGCTTGTCTCCTCCGGCAGGGCCTGCGTGGTGCTTGCGGGCGGGGAAAAGGCGTGCGGAGTCCTTGAGATGGAGCTAAACGAGGCGGGCCTAACCGCCGTCTTCCTGCAAGACCCAAAAGAGGCGGTTAAGGGGAAAGTTACCGTCTGCCCCGGCAGCTTAAGCGCGGGGTTCGACCTGCCGGGGGCGGACTTTGCGCTGATAGCCTCAGGCAGGATTGCGGCGGTAAAGCCGGTGAGAAAAAGGCGCGACAAAAACGCGAAGGAGATCTCCTCTCTCTCTGAAATCTCCCCGGGGGACCTGGTGGTCCACACCGTCCACGGCATAGGCGTCTTTGAGGGAATCCGCAAGATAGACATGAACGGCGTGCAGAAGGACTATATAAAGGTGCGGTATGCCAAGGGCGATATTCTCTACGTCCCCGTGACGCAGCTTGACATGGTCTCTAAATATATAGGAGGCGGGGAAGAGGGCACTTCTCGGCTGAGCACCCTCGGCTCTAACCAGTGGGAGAAACAGAAGGCGAGGGTGCGCAGCGCCGTAAAGGATATAGCGAAGGACTTGATAAAGCTCTACGCCGAGCGCTCTCAGCAGAAGGGGTTCGCCTTCCCGCCGGACGGGGAGTGGCAGAGGGATTTTGAGTCCCGGTTCGAGTTTGAGGAGACGGAGGACCAGCTTCGCTGTTCACAGGAGATCAAGGACGATATGGAGCGGCCGATCCCCATGGACAGGCTCTTATGCGGGGATGTGGGCTTCGGCAAGACAGAGGTGGCGCTGAGGGCCGCCTTCAAATGCGTGACTGCGGGAAAGCAGTGCGCCATCCTTGTCCCCACGACTATCCTGGCCTTCCAGCATTTCGAGACAATAAGAAAACGCATGGAGGGTTTCCCGGTGGACGTGGAGCTGCTCTCGCGGTTCCGCTCTGAAAAAGAGCAGCGGGAGATCCTGAAAAAGATAAAGCGGGGTTCTATAGACATAGTGGTGGGAACCCACAGGATAATAAGCGCAGACGTGGAGTTTAGGGACCTGGGACTTTTGATTATAGATGAGGAGCAGCGGTTTGGCGTCGCGCAAAAGGAGAAGCTGAAGACCAGCTTTAAAAACTGCGACGTCCTGACCCTCTCCGCCACTCCGATACCGCGGACCCTCAATATGGCTCTCTCCGGTATAAGGGATATGTCCGTGATAGAGGAGGCGCCGCTTGACCGCCACCCTGTGCAGACTTATGTCATGGAATACGATGCCGGGGTGGTGACCGAGGCCATCAGGCGCGAGCTGAGGAGAGGCGGGCAAGTGTATTTTCTGCATAACGATGTGGCAAGCATAGAGCGCACAGCCATGAGGATACACGAGGCCCTGCCCGACGCGAGAATAGGCATAGGCCATGGGCAGATGCCGGAGGAGCAGCTCTCTGAGGTATGGAGGAAGCTTTTGGACCATGAGATAGACGTGCTGGTCTGCACCACCATCCTGGAGACAGGGGTGGACGTGCCGAACGTCAACACGCTGATAGTGGAGAACTCTGAGAGGATGGGGCTATCCCAGCTGCACCAGATAAGGGGGAGGGTCGGCAGAAGCAGCCGGCGGGCATACGCCTACCTGACCTACCCTAGGAACAAGGCGCTTACGGACATTTCGCAAAAGAGGCTCTCTGCCATCAGGGATTTCACAGAGTTCGGCTCCGGCTTCAAGATAGCGCTGAGGGACCTGGAGATCCGCGGAGCGGGGAATATTCTTGGCGGTGAACAGCACGGGCATATGCAGGAGGTCGGATATGACCTCTACGTGAAGCTCTTAAACGAGGCAGTGGCCGAGATGAAGGGGGAAAAGGCCGAGAGGCCGGCCGACGAGAGCTGCCTTGTGGATATACAGGTCTCGGCGCATATACCGGAGGATTATATTGAGAGCACCGCCCAGAGGCTGGACATATACCGCAGGATAGCGGATATAAGGGACGAGAGCGACGCCATGGACGTGATCGACGAGCTTATCGACCGCTTTGGCGACCCGCCCGATGCGGTGAAGGGGCTTATAGACGTGGCAAAGCTGAGAAACAAGGCCTCTGATTTCGGCATTACGGAGATAAAGCAGCATGGCGGCGCTGTCCTGTTTTTCAAGCGTACGTTTGACATGCCCATGGTGAGAGAGCTGATAACCGCGCTGCCGGGCAGGGTGGCCCTCTCTGCGGGGAGCAGACCGTATATCAGCGTGAAGCTCTCAGGAGGAGATGCCTTATCGGTGATTAATGAGGTCCTAGACGTTTTGGGGAAGGCAGAAAAGTCTGACGATACAGCGGCCCAGCAGGGCTAAAATGAAGATTTGGTGAATTTACTGCGCAAATGCTGGACAAACCGGTCAAAATGAGCTATAATAAAAAATGTGCTTATAGCGATTAACGAAAGGGAAGGCAGACAGAAGATGAAAAAATATCTCATGAGGGGGGCTGCCCTGGCGCTCTCCATACTGATTATCCTTGGGCTCTCAGCCTGCTACAGCGAAGATAACGCATGGGCGGCAAAGCGCGGGGACAAGACCATAACCATCGGCAGCTATATCTATTTTCTCAACAACGCCTATACTGAGGCGAGGGAAAAGGTATCCTCAGATGAAGAGGTCCTGAAGGCGGAGATTGACGGCACCCCCGCCGAGGAGTGGATAGAGAGCCGCGCGCTGGAGTATATAGATACCTACTTCTACTTGCTGGACAAGCTTGAGGCCGAGGGCATCCCCTATACCGAAGAGGATGAGGACGCCGTCTCCGAGACGGGAGATACCGCATGGTCTTATTATAAGGACTCTCTCGAGGAGGTCGGCGTCTCAGAGGAATCCTTCATGGACGCCTATGCCCGCTACAGCGTATTGTATGAGAAACTCTTCAAACACTACTACGGGGAGGGCGGAGAGCTTGAGCCGAGCGAAGAGGAGCTGAAAGCCCACTTTGTGGATAACTACTACCGGTATGAGTATTTCTACTCCAGTCTCACAGGGCAGAGCGAGGACGGGGGAACCACGGAACTTCCCGAGGACGAGCAGGAGCTGAGGATCGACAATCTGAAGCGGTACGCCGACGAGATATCTGCCGGAAATCTCACGACCGAGGAGGCCGCAAGCAGATATGACAATAACTTCGAACCCTCCATGATCTCCACTGATGAAAGCGGGGAGGAGACCATAAATAACTATATGTCGGAATCAATCCTTCCCAAGGAGAATCTCAGCGAGACCTTCCAGAACGCCCTTGACGGCGCGGCTGACGGCGAGGCCACATACGTGGAGAGCATAAACGGGCTCCACTACGTGATAACGAGACTTTCCCTAGAGGATGCCTTTGAGGACTATATCGAAAACGAAGAGCAGCAAGAGGGGCTTCTCTACTCCATGAAGGCGGAAGAGTTTGAGAACACCGTGAGGGATGGCGCAGGGGAAATTCCCGACATCACGATAAACGAGCATGCAATAAACCGCGTGAAACTCTCAAAATTCATAGACGATTCCAACAAGAGCGGAGCGATGCTGAGCTCTGAGGAGAGCGAGAGCAATTCGTCCTCTTTAGCGTCAAGCGAATCGAGCTCTGATACGTCTTCGCAAGAATAGGAAGTTCTGATTTGACCGGGAGGTGAATACAGCTTGGCTAAAGAGACCATGGAAACGATAGCCGAGGCTGAGAGAAAGGCCAGGGAGAACATAGCCTCCGCGAAAAAAGAGGCGGAAAATATAAAGAGCGAAGCCGAAAGGCAGGCCCAAAAGATTAAAGAACAGAGGGCAGCCGCAGACAAAAAGAATTTGGAGCTCCTTCTAAAAGGCGCCAGAGAGGCGGGAGAAAAGATCCTAAAAGACGGAGAGGCCGAGACAGAGAGGGAAAAAGCCCGCCTTAAGGATCAGGCGGAGAGCCGCTGGCAGGATGCCGTGAGGGCCCTGGGAGAGGCAGTTTTGGAAAGGGAAGAGGAGAGGACTTAGCATGGCGGTACTCAAGATGAAGCGTATCGGCATCTACGCCCTCAAGAAAAACCGTAAGGCAGTGCTTGAAACTCTCCAGCGCAGGGGTGTGCTGGAGGTGGCCATTCCCAAGGAGGCCTCTGAGATATTCGAGAAGCTGGACACTGTCTCAGCCAGACAGGCCTTCGAGAAGAGCGCCCAAACGCTGAGGGACGCCGCCTCCATTCTGGATACCGTCTCCCCGCAGAAGAAGGGTTTGCTGGCAAGTTTCAGCGGGCGGCCGGTCATCTCTGACGGTGACTACGAGAGGACTGTTGACGATGCGGCAGAGCTCTCCAGGGAGGCGTCCAGGATAGTTTCCCTGGATAAGGAGCGCACCGAGGCCTCGGCGGATATTCTCAGGCTTACGGCGCAGATTGACGCCCTAAAACCCTGGGAGGACTTCGACATATCGCTCAGAAGCATAGGCAGCGAGCATACCAGCGTCTTTATAGGCTCTTTCCCGGAGGAACTCACCGCTGGGGAGATCACGGAAAAAATAGCCAAAGACCTCCCACAGGTTCCCGCGGTGCAGGTGGAGGTGGTCAGCACCCGCCCGCAGCAGACCTGCGCCTTCCTGCTTTGCCACGCCAGATACGGGATGCAGCTTGAGGGCGAGCTGCGTGCGATGGGGTTTTCCTATCCCGCATCTCCCCCGCGCTCCTCTCCCAGGGAGAGAATAGCCGAGCTGAGAGAGAATATTGAGAAATTGCAAGATTCCATAGAGAGAAATACGAAAAGTCTGGAAGAGCTTGCGAAGGACAGGGACAGGCTCCTCTATGCCTCTGACTACTACTCCATGAGGGCGGACAAGTACGAGGTCCTTGGCGAGCTCTGGCAGAGTCCGCATGCCTTTGCCGTGACGGGGTATATTCCCAAGGAGGATGCTGCTGCGCTTGAGAGGGAGCTAACCGGGAAATTCGGGGCGTATGTGGAGTTTAGCGACCCCGGGGAGGATGAGGACGTTCCTGTGAAGCTGAAAAACGGCTTTTTCTCCTCTCCTGTGGAGGGCGTCGTGGAGGGCTACAGTCTCCCCGGGCGGGATGAGTGCGACCCCTCAACCGTGATGAGCGTCTTCTACTACCTGCTTTTCGGGCTGATGCTCTCGGACGCGGCCTATGGGCTTATCCTCGTCATCGGGTGTGCGCTTATCCTCTGGAAATTCAAGAACATGGAGCAGGGCATGAGAAAGATGCTTACGATGTTCATGTTCTGCGGGGTATCCACCACATTCTGGGGGGTTATGTTCGGGAGCTATTTTGGGGACGCCATACCTGTGATCGCGAGGACCTTCTTTAATAAGGAGATAACTATCCCCGCCCTCTGGTTTGTCCCGCTAAACGATCCGATGAGGCTTTTGCTGTTCTCCTTCCTTCTGGGGATTATCCACCTCTTTACGGGTCTGGGGGTGCAGTTCTATCTGCTAGTCAAAAGAAGGAAGTTTGCAGACGCCCTCTATGACGTGGTATTCTGGTACTTCCTTGTCGGCGGGCTGATCCTGCTGCTGCTCTCCACCTCTATGTTCAGGGACATGATGAACCTATCGTTCACGCTCCCCTCCTGGGTAGGGAAGGTTTCCGCGGTCTTTGCGGGGATAGGCGCGGTGGGAATTGTCGCCACTTCCGGCAGGGAGTCAAAAAACCCGGCAAAGCGGCTTTTAAAGGGGCTGTACGGCCTCTATAACGTCTCTGGATATCTAAGCGATATCCTCTCCTATTCAAGGCTTCTCGCCCTGGGGCTTGCCACCGGCGTCATAGCACAGGTTTTCAACCAGCTTGGAAGCATGCTTGGAGGGGGAGTTCTTGGTGCGATCTTCTTCACAGTGGTATTTATAATCGGCCATGTGATGAACCTCGCGATAAACGTGCTGGGGGCCTATGTCCATACAAACCGCCTGCAGTACGTCGAGTTCTTTGGGAAGTTCTACACCGGGGGCGGGAGAAAATTCAATCCCTTCTCGGCGAATACCAAATATTTTAAATTTACGGAGGAAAATCAAAATGGATGAGATTTTAAAACTGAGTTTCGACTGGGACTCTCTGGGGATCGTCTTCGCGCTTTTGGGTGCTGTTCTCGCGGCGCTCCTGGCGGGAATAGGCTCCGCGATTGGCGTCGGTATGACGGGACAGGCCGCAGCGGGTGTTGTGACTGAGGACCCCGGCAAATTCGGCAAAGTTCTGGTGTTGCAGCTGCTCCCCGGAACCCAGGGCATATACGGACTTTTGATAGGCTTTGTCACGCTTACCCAGATAGGAATTCTCGGCGGAAGCTCTGACATCAGCCTGGCCAAGGGTCTGCTGTACCTCGCCGGGTGCCTGCCCATAGCCCTTGTGGGATTTGTCTCTGCTAAATGGCAGGCGAAGGCCTCTGTGGCAAGCATTGGGCTTGTCGCGAAGAAGCCTGACCAGTTTGGCAAGGCGATGATCTTCCCCGCCATGGTGGAGACCTACGCTGTGCTTGCCCTGCTCATCTCCATTCTGGCAATCACAAGCATTGGCGACCTTCCGGTTTGATGCGCATGGAGACCGGGAATATGACTGCGCTCGACAAGATAGTTTCCCAGATTATAGAGGATTCTGAAAAAGAGGCCGAGAGTATTATAGGGGAGGCAAAGGCCGAGGCCGGCGCCATTTTGGAGAATGCCGAGAGGGAGGCCGGGGAGACCTCTGCCCGCGCGGGGGAATCCGCCAAGAGGGAGGAAAAGGCCCTTTTGGAGAGATATGAGTCCTCTTCCCAGCTCTCAGCGCGAAATTCCATGCTCTCCTTTAAGCAGGCGCTCCTCACAGAGCTTTTGGCGGATGCCAAAACTGCCCTGCTGGAGCTTCCGGAGGAGGAGTATTTCGCTGCGCTTTTAAACCTCTACTCCCGGTTCGGAACCGGACAGGACGGGGAGCTGCGCCTAAACCGCAGGGACCTCTCCCGCATGCCAAAGGATTTCCTATGGCGCCTAAGGAGGCTGGGCGGAGAGGTGAAGATCTCCCGCGAGCCCTGCGACATAGACGGAGGGTTTTTGCTAAGTTCCGGCGGGATAGACCTAAACTGCAGTTTCTCTGCCCTGTTTGAGGCCAAGGAAAACGAGCTGAGGGACCTCGGGGCCAAGTATCTCTTCGAATAGAACATCTTCTGAAAGGAATCAGCATGAAGGAAGATTATATTTACGCCGTGGCAAGGGTGCGCTCCAGAGAGCCGGGACTGCTCACCTCGCAGGATCTCGAGAACCTCTTGGGCTTAAGAGATTACGGTGAATGTCTAAACTCCTTAAGGGACCGCGGCTGGGGACGGGGCGAGGGCGAGAGCGCCGGACAGATCCTCAAGTACGAGGAGGAGAAGATCTGGGAGTTTTTAAGGGAGCTCACCGATGACCCCGATTTTTTTAAGGTCCTTCTCTCAGAGAACGATTACAATAATCTGAAGGCTGCGATAAAATGCGTGGTGACGGGCGTGGAGCCGCGGGACGTCTTCCTGCCGGGCGGCGGGACAGAGCCGGAGGTCTTTATGGAGGCCGCCAGGGAGGGAGATTTCTCCTCTCTTCCCGGTATGATGCCCGACGCCGGAGAGAGGGCTTACCGCGCGCTCTTAGAGGAACAGGACGGCCAGCGCTGCGACATAATACTTGACAGGGCCTGCCTTATGGAGACGATAGAGAGCGCAAAGAGGAGCCAGGTCGCGGAGCTTTTGGACTACGCGGAACTAAACTGCGCCTTGGCCGATATCAAGATAGCCGTAAGGTCGGCGCTGACCGGAAAGAGCCTTGCATTTTTAAATGAGGCGCTTGCCGTATGCGATCGCATAGATGCCGCGCGTCTGGCCGACGCCGCTTCGCGCGGGATGGAAACTCTGCTTGAGTATCTCTCCGTGACGGAATTTTCTGACGCGGCGGAAATTCTTAAGGAAAACCCGCAGGAATATGAGAAATACTGCGATGACAGGCTGATAGAGGGACTGAAGGAGCAAAAATCCAATCCGTTCGGTTTGGGTCCTCTCCTGGGCTACGCCGTGGCGAGGAGGAGAGAGATAACCGCTGTGAGGATAATTCTCTCCGGAAAACAGAACGGTTTTCCCAACGAGAGGATAAGGGAAAGGCTGAGGGAGACTTATGTATAAGGCCGCGGTTTTGGGAGATCATGACAGCATATACGGCTTTGCCGCCCTTGGGCTGGATGTTTTCCCCGTCGCCGGCAGGGAGGACGGGATAAAGCGCTTGAGGAACCTCGCCGAGCGGGACTATGCCGTTATATATATAACGGAGGCGCTTATGGCGCAGATCCGTGATGAGGTGGAGCGCTACGCCGAGAGAAGGCTCCCCGCGATAATTCCTATTCCGGGGGTCAGCGGGAACACGGGCGAGGGCATGAAAAACGTCAAGCGCTCGGTGGAGAGAGCCGTTGGCTCTGACATAATTTTCACAGATAATGCTGAATAAAGGTGGCCGATAAAATGAGTACAGGTACCATCAAGAAAGTTGCCGGGCCTCTGGTCGTCGCGAAGGGTATGCGCAATGCCAATATGTTCGATGTGGTGCGCGTAAGTTCATCCAGGCTGATTGGCGAGATAATAGAGATGCACGGCGACGAGGCCTCAATCCAGGTCTATGAGGAGACCTCGGGACTTGCTCCTGGCTCCCCGGTGGAATCCACGGGCGAGCCCATGAGCGTGGAGCTTGGCCCGGGACTTATCGGGAATATATACGACGGCATACAGCGCCCGCTTGAAGATATAATGAGACTTACGGGGAATAACTTAAAGCGCGGCGTGGAGGTCGCCTCTCTAAACCGGGAGAAACTCTGGGAGTTTTCACCTTCAGCCGCTCCCGGGGATGAGGTCCGCGGGGGAGACGTGCTGGGCACAGTACAGGAGACAGAGATTGTCTCCCACAAGATAATGGTCCCGCCCGGACTTCTGGGCACGGTCAAGGAGATCTTCCCGGGGGAACATACCGTATCTGAGACGGTGGCAGTTATAACCACCCCCGACGGGGTAGACGTTCCAGTGACGCTTATGCAGAAGTGGCCCGTGAGAAGGGGCAGACCGTACCAGAGAAAGCTCTCTCCCAATATGCCGCTGATTACCGGGCAGAGGGTTATAGATACTCTCTTCCCGATAGCCAAGGGCGGCGTCGCTGCGGTGCCGGGACCTTTCGGCAGCGGAAAGACCGTGGTCCAGCACCAGCTTGCCAAGTGGGCAGAGGCGGATATAGTGGTATATATCGGCTGCGGAGAGCGCGGGAATGAGATGACAGACGTGCTAAACGAATTTCCGGAGCTTAAGGACCCGAAGACCGGCTTTTCCCTAATGAAGCGGACGGTGCTTATCGCAAACACCTCTGATATGCCCGTGGCGGCGAGAGAGGCATCTATCTATACCGGTATTACCATCGCGGAATATTTCAGGGATATGGGATATTCTGTGGCGCTTATGGCAGATTCCACTTCCCGCTGGGCAGAAGCTCTCCGCGAGATGTCCGGCAGGCTTGAGGAGATGCCCGGCGAGGAGGGCTACCCCGCCTACCTAAGCTCCCGCCTGGCGCAGTTCTACGAAAGGGCGGGGAGGGTAGTAGCTCTCGGTTCTGACAACCGCGAGGGGACCCTCTCCGTAATTGGCGCGGTCTCTCCTCCCGGCGGGGATATTTCAGAGCCTGTAAGCCAGGCAACTTTGAGGATTGTTAAGGTCTTCTGGGGGCTGGACTCCTCTTTGGCGTATGAGAGGCATTTCCCCGCAATCAACTGGCTGACCAGCTATTCCCTTTACCTGGATACGCTAAGCCCGTGGTTTACCGAGAACGTCGCCCCCGACTGGGTGGATTTGAGAACGAAGATCATGCGCCTGCTGGAGGATGAGGCAGAGCTAAACGAGATAGTTCAGCTTGTGGGCATGGACGCGCTCTCTCCCCCCGACAGGCTGAAACTTGAGGCCGCAAGATCCATAAGGGAGGACTTCCTCCACCAGAACGCCTTTGACGACGTGGATACCTACACCTCTTTGGATAAACAGCATGATATGCTCCTCCTGATAACCTCCTATTATGACAAGTCCGTCTCAGCCCTTGGCGACGGTGCGGATGTGGAGAAGCTTATAGCCCTGCCTGTGAGGGAGCAGATAGGCCGCTTTAAGTATGTCCGCCCGGAGGATACGGGGAGGGTCTTTGAGGAGATTGAGACCGAGCTTGAAAAAGAGCTCTCTGAACTTTTGAAAGCGAAGGAGGAGTTCTGATGCCCAGAGAATACAGGACTATACAAGAGGTCGCCGGCCCGCTGATGCTGGTGCGTGGCGTTGAGAACGTGGCATATGACGAGCTGGGAGAGATAGAACTTGTAAACGGAGAGAGAAGACGCTGCAGGGTGCTGGAGATAAACGAGGGAAATGCCCTCGTCCAGCTCTTTGAGAGCTCTACGGGAATTAACTTGGAGAGTGCGAAAGTCCGCTTCTTGGGCAGGACAATGGAGCTTGGCGTAAGCGCCGATATGTTAGGCAGGGTTTTTGACGGGCTGGGCCGCCCGATAGACGGCGGACCGGAGATCCTCCCGGAGCGAAGGGCCGATGTGAACGGCCTGCCCATGAATCCCGCCGCAAGGAGCTACCCCCAGGAGTTTATACAGACGGGCGTCTCTGCCATAGACGGGCTGAATACCCTTGTTCGCGGACAAAAGCTGCCGATATTCTCGGCCTCAGGTCTGCCGCACGCGCAGCTTGCCGCGCAGATAGCTAGGCAGGCGAAGGTTCGCGGCACAAACGACCCGTTCGTTGTGGTTTTTGCCGCTATGGGTATAACCTTCGAGGAATCTGACTATTTTATCCAAAGCTTCCGCGAGACAGGGGCCATTGACCGCACCGTCATGTTTGTAAACCTTGCGAACGACCCCGCCGTGGAGCGTATCGCCACGCCCAAGATGGCCCTTACCGCTGCAGAGTTTTTGGCTTTCGAGAAAAACTATCACGTCCTTGTCATACTGACCGACATCACAAACTATGCCGACGCCTTGAGAGAGGTCTCCGCGGCGAGAAAGGAAGTCCCCGGCAGGCGCGGGTATCCCGGATATATGTATACTGACTTGGCGTCGATATACGAGCGCGCCGGGCGGCAGAAGGGGAAAACCGGTTCTATAACGCTGATCCCGATACTCTCCATGCCGGAGGATGACAAAACCCACCCCATTCCGGACCTCACGGGCTATATTACCGAGGGACAGATCATTTTAAGCCGCGAACTCTACCGCAAGAATATCTCACCGCCTATAGACGTTCTCCCGTCCCTGTCCAGGCTGAAGGACAAGGGAATAGGAGAGGGCAAGACGAGAGAAGACCATTCCAGCACCTTAAACCAACTCTTCGCTGCGTACGCGAGGGGAAAAGAGGCGAAGGAGCTGATGGCTGTTCTCGGCGAGGCGGCGCTTACCGATATTGACAAACTTTACGCAAAGTTCTCTGACGCCTTCGAGGAGGAATATGTCTCGCAGGGATACCGCACAGACAGATCCATAGAGGAGACTCTGGACTTGGGGTGGAAGCTTTTGTCCATCCTGCCGAGGAGCGAGCTGAGAAGAATAAGCGACAGTCTGCTTGACAAGTACTATGGAAAGGTGTGAGTCTGCTTGGCAAACACCCAGATAAATCCCACGAGGATGGAGCTCACCAGGCTAAAAAAGAAACTGGCCACCGCCACAAGGGGACATAAGCTCTTAAAGGACAAACGGGATGAGCTGATGCGCCAGTTTTTGGAAAAGGTGAGGGAGAACAGGCGGCTGAGAGAAGAGGTGGAGGAGGGAATACGCGCGGCGCATAAGAACCTTCTCCTAGCGCAAGCCTCTACGCAGGCGCAGGTGATGAATACCGCCCTTCTCGCACCGAAGCAGAGGGTATCTATCGAGGTCGGGACGGAAAATATCATGAGTGTGGAGGTGCCGAAATTCACCTTCACTACCCGCACGCCGGACAAAAACGACATATTCTCCTACGGTTTCGCATTTACTGGCAGCGACTTGGACGGGGCTGTCAGCTCTTTAAACGATATCTTCCCGCAGATGCTCCGCCTCGCGGAGGTCGAGAAGAGCTGCCAGCTTATGGCCTCTGAGATAGAAAAGACCCGCAGAAGGGTTAACGCGCTTGAGCATATGGTAATTCCCGAACTTCAGGAAAACATACGCTTTATCAGCATGAAGCTGGACGAGAACGAGCGCTCCACCCAGATAAGGCTGATGAAGGTAAAAGATATGATGCTGAAGGAAGCGCACGGTTACGAGACGATTTAGCTCATAAATTTTTCCGATATTATGTACAGGAATTCTTTTAATTTTACCTTGGGATTATACGACAGCGACGCAAATATTTTATATGTTTGCGAGCTTGATACCTGACGTAATATTAGAGTAAAATTTGGTTTCTTTGCCCCCCTGCCGTATTATTTCTTCGGAGGGACCAAATTTCGTGAAACGGAGATGGCAATAAATGGGCTTTTGGATCTTCATGTTACTGATAGATTTATTGATCCCATTGTCAATGGTTGTTTCAGGTAAGCGATTTATGAGTAATCCTCCAAAAAAGATTAATGCCGTATATGGTTATCGCACAGCGATGTCCATGAAAAACAACGAGACATGGAAATTTGCACATAAGTATTGCGGAAAACTGTGGTTCATATCCGGATTGGTATTACTTCCGATATCAATTATTCCCTTGATATTTGTGTTTAACAAAGGAGCTGATGTGATTCGCGCGGTTGGTGGTATCA
>CAZRQD010000034.1:0-7645 GCA_964602365.1 uncultured Acutalibacter sp.
AAAGTAAAGAAAAGAAAAAAGAAAATAAAATCGGAAAAATAAAATCGGAAAGGAAAATAAAAATAAAAATGAAAATGAAAAGTAAAAGGAAAGCGCTCGCGGGAAAAACGCGGCAGCTAGAAAAATATTCTCCTCATTCTTTTCCAGTCTTGCCTTGTATATGAGGCCAACCGAGAATTCCTGCCATTTCCAAAATCAGATTATTTTCTCTAAACTCTTGACATTTGGAGGGTAGAGTGCTAAAATAAAACAGAAATATGGGGATCCCGGGCTGTTTTCTGTCAATTTTATACAATATAATATTGATTATGTTATGAAAGTATTGTTTGGGTCCGTTCTCCTGCACAGGATGCTTGGGGTTTTGTCCTAGCAGGGTGGTTGCTAAATCCAACTTCCAGGATAGAGAGGGGTGGCTGTCATGAATGTAGGTGTCATTATCGGACATTCCGCGGGGGATTTGGAGGACAAATTCTCCAATGCTTCGGCGCAGGGGTTTAGGCATTGCCAGCTTGTAAGCTGGAACCCTGAACTGTGGACGGAGGAAAATGCCAAAGAGGTTCTCCGCCTCCAGGAGAAGTACGGGGTCGAGATTACCGCCTTCTGGTGCGGGTGGGAAGGTCCAAGACGCTGGAATTTCACAGAGGGTCCGGAGACGCTGGGAATTGTGCCGGTTGCGTTTCGCGCCGGCCGCATAAAGAACCTTTTGGACGGCGCGGCCTTTGCCAGGCGGATAGGTGTTGGGGACGTGGTGACGCATATGGGATTTATCCCGGAGAATATGAGTGACCCAAACTATCCCGGCGTTGTCGCAGCTGTCAAGGTGGTCGCACAGGAATTAGAGCACTATGGACAGAATCTCTTGTTTGAGACCGGGCAGGAGACGCCGGTGGTGCTGCTGAGGCTGTTTGGGGATGTCGGCACGGGAAATCTCTTCGCTAACCTGGATCCCGCGAATCTGATTCTTTACGGCAAGGCCAACCCTGTGGATGCGCTTGACGTCATTGGCGATTATGTCCGCGGGGTACATGCTAAGGACGGGCTATACCCCACAAACGGCAGAGAGCTGGGAAGAGAGGTCAAAGTCGGAGAGGGGAGGGCCAACTTCCCGGCACTGCTAAAGGGTTTAAAGGCTCACGGTTTTGACGGAAGCCTCACCATAGAGCGTGAGATTACAGGAGAGCAGCAGACCAAGGATATTTTAGAGACTAAGAGATATCTGGAGGATCTGATCTCAGAGCTTTAAAAAGATTTTTAAAGATTTTTAGAAAGGAGGAGGACGATGCGTCAAAATTCAAAGGGAAAAAGCGCTTCTGAAGTAGCAGTGGGCAGGAAGGACAATCCCGTTAGGAGGTTTATTTACAGCAGGAGAATCAACCGGAACTGGACGCTCTATCTCATGCTGGTCCCCGTAATAGCCTATTTTGCGGTTTTCTGCTACTCGCCAATGTACGGCATTCTGCTTGCGTTTAAGGACTATAAGGTCAGGTCTGGAATCATGGGCAGCCCGTGGGCGGATCCGCTTTTCAAATATTTCCAGCAGTTTTTCAGTTCTCCGTATTTTGGCAGGGTTCTCAGAAATACCATTGTCCTAAGCCTGGAGTCCTTGCTTTTCGGTTTCCCGCTTCCCATTTTGCTGGCTCTCGCTATAAACGAGGTGGGATCGCTTGGGTACAAAAAATTTGTGCAGAACGTGACCTATGCGCCGCATTTCCTCTCGGTCCTGGTGCTTGTGGGTATGATCAAGTCATTTACGAACTCTGACTACGGCATTGTGAACCAGATCATTCGCCACTTTGGCGGGCAGGGGACCAACTGGATGCAGGTGGAGGGAATGTTCCGTCCGCTCTATGTAGGCAGCGGGGTTTGGCAGAATATGGGGTGGGACGCCATCATCTATATCGCCGCCCTCGCCGGGATAGACCCAAGTCTGCACGAGGCGGCCATGATAGACGGCGCAAGCCGGTTGCAGAGGATATGGCATATCAACATTCCCGGGATACTTCCCACGGTGGTGATACTGCTGATTCTGAATTCCGGCAATATCATGAACGTCGGTTTCGAGAAAGTCTATCTTATGCAGAATGACCTGAATATGGCCGTCTCTGATGTCATCTCCACCTATGCCTACCGCATAGGAATAGAGAGCGCGCAGTACAGCCTCTCTACAGCGATAAGTCTGTTTAACTCTGTGATCAACTGTGCCCTGCTCCTGCTGGTGAACGGAATCTCCAGGAAGATCAGCGACACCAGCCTTTGGTAAGGAGGTAAAGAGACGTGAAGGGTAAACGCATGTCAAAAGGAGATATGGTCTTTGAGGTAATCAATATCATTTTCCTTGGGATCATCACCATCTCTGTTCTCTATCCTCTGATCTACGTTGTAAGCGCCTCTTTCAGCGATGCGCTGTCGGTCACCTCAGGCAAGATGATTCTTTGGCCGGTGGATATCACGCTTGACAACTACAAGGAAGTTTTCAAGAACAGGAACATCATTCTGGGTTTTAGGAACTCCTTCATCATCCTGTTTGCCGGTACCGCTGTGAATATGGTGATGACCGTCCTAGCGGCATTTCCGCTTTCCCGCAAGGATCTCTGGGGGAAGAGCGTGATTCTAAAGCTCATCACTTTCACGATGTTCTTCTCCGGCGGGCTTATTCCCACCTACCTGCTTGTAAGCAAGTATCTGGGACTTATGAATAACTGGCTTGCCCTGATTCTGCCCGGTGCGATCTCCGTTTACAATCTGATAATTATGCGAACCTACTTTATGAATTCGATCCCGTATGAACTTCAGGAGGCCGCTGAGATAGACGGCTGCTCGCCTCTTGGTACCCTCTTCAGGATTATTATCCCGCTCTCTGGTCCCGTGCTTGCGGTTATCGCGCTGTACTACGGCGTCGGCCACTGGAACAGCTACTTTAACGCCCTGCTCTATATCAATGAAGAGAAACTGGAGCCTCTGCAGCTGTATTTGCGCAAGGTTCTGACTCTCAACAACGCCCAGTCCCTGATGACCATGGGTTCTGATGAGATGGCGCGGCAGGCAATGAGGGCAGAGACCATCAAGTATTCGGTCATTGTGGTATCCAGCCTGCCAATGCTTGTCATCTATCCCTTTGTGCAGAAGTTCTTTGTCAAGGGCGTTATGATAGGCGCCGTCAAGGGATAGTTTCTTTAAGGTCAGCCTGGCGCTCTAAGCGCCGTGACATAAATTCATTTGCCTTTTCCTTTTGCTGGGATGGCAAACAAAGATTAGAAGGAGGTTAGTATGAAGAGAAAAATTATTGCCCTGCTGCTTGTCTGCCTGATGGTTCTTGGACTGGCGGCATGCTCTAACGGGGGAGACTCTTCAAGTTCTACATCTTCCAGCGCGGGAGAATCCAGTTCGGCTTCTTCCAGTTCGGAGGAATCCAGTTCTGTAAGTTCCGAGGTGAGCGAAAGCTCCTCGGCAGAGCAGCAAGAGCTGCCCTTCTCGCCGGATAACCCGATCGAACTCACCGCGGCCGTATGCCAGTCTGAGATTCAGGGCGAGTTCGACACAATGGAGATCCTGAAGAATTATGCTGACGAGACAGGAATCCACATCACTTTCCAGGAGATTCCCGCCTCTGACAGGGAAGAGAAGCTTAGCCTGCTCTTGAATTCCGGGCAGCTTCCGGACATCCTGTTCAAGATGAGCGTTGGCGCTGCCGACCAGGCGAAATACGCTGCGGAGGATCTCTTTGTCCCGCTCTCTGATCATCCTGAATGGATGACGAACCTGCAGAAATGGTTTGACGAGTACCCGACGGCCCAGGACGCCGTGACAATGTCTGACGGCAAAATCTATGGCGCTCCCTACATCCTTGCCGGTGACGCCATTCGCTGCGGCTCTAAGATCTGGTACAATTCTGATTTGCTTGAGCAGACCGGATATACCACGCCGCCCACGACTACCGAAGAGTTCCATGACTACCTCACGAAGTGCAAGGCCATCGACAACAACGAAAACGGCCAGGCGGACGAGATTCCTCTAACTTCCGCGAACATTGACGAGGTCGAGACTGTACTGTTTGGATCTTTCGGACTGATGACCCAGGGAAGTTCACACGACCAGATTTACCTTGACGAAGAGGGCAACCTCCAGTTCAATTTCACCAGCGACCGCTATAAGGAGGAGCTGGATTATCTCCATCAGCTCTACAGCGAGGGCTTGATCGACCAGGATATCTTCACGATGGATTATGCCCAGGAGATCTCCAAATGCACCACAGGCCGCGGCGAGAACTTCATCATGGTGAACAACAGCCCCGTCTCCAACTCCAAGTACGAGGAACTCTCTGTCGGCATTAAGGAAGCGCTGGAGGGACCAAGCGGATTTAAGAATTACAACTCCTTCTCCCTGCCCGCATCTGAGGCCGCACAGTTTATGATCACCTATACCTGCGAGGAGAAGGGCGAGGAGGCTGTTCAGGCCGCGATGACCTGGATGGATCACTGGTATTCCGATGAGGGTATTATAGAGTATTTCCTCGGTATTGAGGGAGTTACCTATCAGGAAGATCCCGATGCTCCCGGAGGACTTTCCTATACTGATGCGGTTCTCAAGGACCCCGAGGGACGCACTTTCGAGCAGGTTCTGACGGCCTATGTGCCGTGGGCCGGCGGCGCCAATGCCTCTGTCGCCACGAACGAATACTTCAAGGGCGGCGAGACCTGGCCTGTATGCCTGGAGGCTGTGGACGGGCTTAGGAATTACTTCCCGGAAGATGTCTGGGCCCCCTTCACCCGCTACTACACGGCTGAGGAATCTGATGAGATGAACCAGATCCTCACCGATATGACCACCTACCGTAAGGAGTGGCGCGGCTACTTCATCACCGGGCAGAGGGATGTTGAGGCTGACTGGGACGAGTATGTCGCCGGCTATGACGGCGTAAGGCTCCCGCGTTATATGGAGCTCTACAATAAGGCGTACGAGGCCTTTAAGGCGGATCAGTGATATATCTCTAAGCAGAAGATCCTCCTAGAAAATCTTGCTTATCGCGCGGTTTCTCCGTTTTGGCGGGGGAGCCGCGCTCTAGCGAGAAATTCTCTCTAAAATTGGCACGAATTTTTAATCTTGTAAAAATGGAAGGTAAGGAAGATGTCAAAGATTAAGGTTGGTATCATAGGGGTTGGCTCCATCGCGCAGGTCCATATTCGCGGGTACCTGCAGAACCCAAATGTCGAGCTCTACGCTTTCTGCGACATTAACGAGGAGCGCCTTAAGGCAAATGGTGAGAGGTACGGTATAACCCGCCTCTTCACTGACAAGGATGAAATGCTTGCAGAACTTCCCGAGCTGGACGCCGTAAGCGTCTGCACATGGAACAGCCAGCACGCCCCCTGCACGATAGCCGCGCTTAAAGCCGGTAAAAACGTCCTTTGCGAAAAGCCGATGGCGTTAAACGCGAAGGAGGCTTTGGAGATGCAGTCTGCTGCCAGGGAGAGCGGTAAACTGCTGATGGTTGGGTTTGTGCGCCGCTATGGGAACGACTGCCGCATCATAAAGGACTTTATTGATAACGGCTATTTTGGGGATATGTACTATTCCAAGGCGACATATCTACGCAGAAACGGATGGCCGGGAGGCTGGTTCGGGGACAAGTCCCGCTCTGGAGGTGGGCCGCTGATTGACCTGGGCGTCCATATAATCGACCTGACAAGATACCTCATGGGGAACCGCAAACCCGTCTCTGTATACGGCGCGGCTTTTCACAAACTGGCAAACCGCCCTGAAATCAAGGATAAGAACATCACCTCGCACAAAGCGGTAACTGACGGGCAACCTCCCATTTTCGATGTGGAGGACAGCGCCGCCGCTATGATACGCTATGACAACGGCGCGGTGACTTCTGTGGAGACCGCTTTTTCCCTCAATATAGAGAAGGATGAGAGCGTGATCCAGCTGTTTGGGACAAAGGCCGGGGCAAGGCTCGATCCCGACCTCACAATCTACAGCACGACTAACGGGTATATGAGCAATATTAAGCTGGACACTCCTACCGCGCTAAGCTTTGAGGGGCTGTTCAACAATGAAATCGACCATTTTGTCGATTGCCTCCTGGGCAAGAGCGAGTGCAGATCCCCTGCAGAAGACGGCGTTACCCTAATGAAGATTCTCGACGCCATCTACCTCTCTGCTGAAACCGGCCATGAGGTGAAGATCGATTCTTGACTTGAATGCCGCGGCCTACTTTGCGGCCGGGGTATAGACCCCAAAAATCTCAGCAGCAAAAAAATTCTTGCAAACAGAGAGAATACGGGGTATAATCTTGCCGGATTTTAATTAGCAAGGAGGAATTTCCAATGTCCGTAGACAAGACGCGCGCATGGGAGACGCTTAAAAAGCTGAGCTTCGAGCGCGTGACAGGAACAGAGGCCGAGAAAAAGGCGGCCGAGATGATCCGTGAGGAGTGCGAAAAGGCCGGCGTGGAGGCCCATTTAGAGGAGTATGAGATCGACATGCCGGAGATTACAGAGGCGAAGTTCTGTATCACCGCCCCTGTGGAGAAGGAGTATGTCTGCATCGCCCTCGGCAAGAGCGGGAACACCCCTGATGAGGGGATCGAGGCCCCGTTTAAGTATATCGAGAACGCGGTGGACGCGAACCTCACAGACGTTTGCGGGAAGATCTGCCTGGTACAGGGGAGGACCGGCCCCGACCTCATCAAAAAACTTTGCGAGAAGGGCGCTCTGGGCTGCATCGGCATGCGGGGTAGCTTCTTTGAGGAGCCCGAAATGAAGACCGAGCTTCGCCCCGGGAATCTCTTCGGCAAGGGGGACGTTGAACTGCCCGCGGTCGCCATCCACATCAAGGACGCGGAGGAGCTTGTGAGGCTGAACCCCGAGAGGGTGAAGATGGTCGTAAAACAGGACGGCAATCACAAGGGACAGAGCCAGAACGTCGTCGCGACCATAGAGGGAACGGACCCCGCTCTCAAGAAAGAGACGCTGGTATTTTCCGCCCACTATGATTCTGTAAGGTATTCCACAGGCGCCTGGGACAATATGACCGGTTCCGTCACCATCCTAGAGCTTCTTCGCCACTATGCCGAGAACCCGCCAAAGCGCACCGTCAAGTTCGTCTGGTGCGGGTCAGAGGAGATAGGCTGCGTCGGCTCTATGAAGTACTGCAAGGAGCATGAGGAGGAGCTGAAGGACGCCATCCTCAACATCAACTTCGACATGACCGGCGTCACCCTGGGATATGAGTATCTCTGCTGCACCGCCAGCGAGGATGTGATGCACGCCTTCGAGTATGTCGCGAAATTAAACGGCTATCCTCTCACCTCTAAGATGGATATCTACTCCTCAGATTCTACCAGCTTCGCGGGCGTGGGGGTCCCCTCCTGCACCTTCGCCAGGTTGAACCCGCAGGGCGGCGCCACAATCCACAACCGCCACGATACGATGGACCACCTTGACCCCGATTCCTTCATGATAACCCTCAATTTCGTTCTTCTCCTCTCCGGGCAGATTCTGAACGCTCCCGTAAACGTCATCCCCAGGAAGTTCTCCCCCGACATTGAAAAGAAGCTGGAGGAGGGCAAGAAGCGTTTGGCAGAGATGTTTAAGCCGGAGGAAAATAAGGAAGAGGAAAAGAAAGAAGAAGAGAAAGAAGA
>CAZRQD010000034.1:7745-8908 GCA_964602365.1 uncultured Acutalibacter sp.
AAGAGGAAGAGAAGAAGTAGAAGGGAAGAAGCAAATAAAAATCTCCCGCCCGGTTTTGGGCGGGAGTTTTCACCCTACTCTTCAGAACTCTCTAGGAGCTTTTCTGCCTCTCGCAGACTCAGATCATTTTCCCTGGCAATCTTCGCCAGGTCCTCATACTCATATTTGGATTTTGTCACGCCATAGCCGGAGGATGTCTTCACCCGCACGGTTCCAAGCTCGGTTCTCAAGCTCTCCTCGCTTCTTGAGAGGGTATACCTGCATAAGACGCGCTCCCTCACGCCTATGGTGGAGGTATGCTTATAGATCAGCCCAAGGATTTTCTCCCTGTCCTCCTCATCGCAGAGGACGCTTAACAGCACCCCGGGGCGGGATTTCTTCATGCCTATCGGGATGGTAAAGACGTCTTTGGCGCCGCCCTCAAACAGCATTTCCTGTGCGAAGCCGATCTCCTCGGCCGTCATATCGTCGAGGTTGCAGCTAAGCTCCAGTATGCTCTCCGCCGTCCCGTCTTCAGTCTCCCCAAGAAACGCCCTAAGGCAGTTGGCCCTCTCGAAATCCTTTTTCCCCATGCCGTAGCCTATCCCGGAGACTTTCATCACAGGCATATCCCCAAACCGCGTGACGAAATGTTTGATTAGCGCCGCACCGGTTGGCGTGCAGAGCTCCCCCTCAACCGCGCCGCCGTATACCGGCACTCCGCGCAGGATATAAGCGGTCGCGGGCGCCGGCACAGGCAGAATCCCGTGGGCGCACCTTACCGATCCGCTTCCAAGATGTACCGGGGAGGCGACGATCTCGTCCGGCGCAAGCTCGTCTATAAGCATACAGACGGCGGTGATGTCCGCCACGGCGTCCATGGTCCCGACCTCGTGGAAATGTATCTCGCTAACGGGCACGCCGTGGGCATGGCTCTCCGCCTCTGCTATGAGGTTGTAGACTGCCAAGACGTCCTTTTTGATTTTTTCCCCGGCGTTTAGTCCCTCAATTATATGCCCGATCTCATGCATTCCGCTGTGGTGGTGGGGATGCTCATGCGGATGCTCATGTTCATGCGGATGTTCATGCTCGTGCGGATGCTCATGCTCGTGAGGATGCTCGTGCTCGTGTGGATGCTCATGTTCATGCGGGTGTTCATGCTCGTGTGGATGTTCATGCTCGTG
>CAZRQD010000034.1:9008-14579 GCA_964602365.1 uncultured Acutalibacter sp.
CCGGGAATTCCAAGGGAGTTCAGCTTTTTCACAAAGCCCTCGGGGTCGGGCAGAAGTTCCAGAAGCGCTCCGGTAAGCATATCCCCCGCGGCGCCCATACCGAGATCAAGATAGAGAGTTTTCATTTGCTTTTCCTCCATTTTTAAATTTTACGGCAAAAAAGGCATACGCATTCTCTTCAGAGAACCCAAGTCAAGATCAAAGTCAGACGCTTAGGAGTCTTGTCTTTTTCCTGCAAAGTTCTATCTCCCCGCTCTCCGGCAGGGCGGGTATTGCCCCTGGTTTAGAGGCGCAGACCGAGCCTGCGGCGTTAGCGTAGTCGGCGATAGACACAAGCTCTGTACGGCTTAGCTCCCGCTTCTCAGAGAGCAGGAGTTTGGCAAGCATTGCCCCAAAGAAGGAGTCCCCGCTGCCGGTGGTGTCAACGACTTTTGTGTCGTATGTCGGCTGATAGATGGAATTCCCCCTTGTAAAGATGGCGCAGCCCTTGGCCCCCCTCGTCACCGCCACTAGTTTTACCCCTTCAGAGAGGAGCTTTCCCGCAGCTTTTCCAAGGAGTTTTTCGCCGGTAAGCAGGCTAAGTTCCTCCTCAGAGACCTTCATCACGTCGGCAAGCGGAATAAGACTCTTCATGGCCTCTATGCCCTCGTCTTTATCCCTCCACAGCGCCGGCCGCCAGTTGGGGTCGTAGGCCGTTATCTTGCCCAGTTCTCTCGCATAGGAGACCAGCTTATATACCGTGCTCCGCGACGGCTCTGCGGTGAGGAGCAGAGAGCCGAAGCAGAGGGCCCCGCACTCGTCTATCAGGGAGAGGTCCGCGTCCTCAAACCGCAGGCGGGTATCCGCGCCGGGGTCCCTGTAAAAGCTGAAGGACCGGTCGCCCCCTCCGTTTAAGGATACGAAAGCCAGGGTGGTCTTGGCGTCACTGTCCTGGGAAAGCCCCCTTATGTCCACCCCGCAGGATGCGAGGGTGTTTTTCAGGAAATCCCCGAAGACGTCCTTTCCAACCCTCCCCAGAAAGCCCGCGGATACCCCGCACCGCCTGGCCTGCACTGCGACATTGGCCGGCGCCCCGCCGGGGTTCTGCGCAAAGAGGGGCTGTCCCTCCCTGCTCTTTCCCGCGGGGGTGAAGTCTATCAGCAGTTCTCCCATCGCCAAAAGTTTCGCCATGCCATCACTCCTCATCTTTTCCTGTTCTCAGCATCTCTATATGCGGGATTCCGTCCTCCAGAAATTCCCCGGAGACCCTTCTAAAGCCGAATTTTTCGTAAAATCCCTCCGCGTATTTCTGCGCCTCAATCCGTATGCTGCAGGGCCCAAAAAGCCTTTGGGAGGTCCTAAGCCCGGCTGAGAAGATCATCCCGCCAAGCCCCTCCCCGCGCCTTACGGAGAGAACCCTCCCTATGGAGACCTCGGGATAGCTTACCCCTTTTGGCAGGACCCTGCAGTACGCGAGGATTTTTCCGTCCTCCTCGTACCAGAGGTGGACTGCCTGAATGTCCTTGCCGTCAAGCTCGCCGTAGGGGCAGTTTTGCTCCACCACGAAGACACTCTCCCTTACCCTCGCTATCTCGTACAGCTCGTAAACGGTGAGGGAGGAAAAGGGCTTTTCCCTCAGGGTCAATTTTTCTCCTCCTCCTCGTGGAGATCGGTCTCTATCCTAAAGCGCGGCCTCGCCTTCACCTCGCTGTAGATTTTCCCGATATACTCCCCCACGACCCCAAGGCAGAGCATCTGCAGGCCGCCAAGCAGGAAGATGGAGCAGATTATCGCAGTCCAGCCGGGGACGGTCCACCCGATGAAGTGGGAGATAAGCGCATAGAGAAGTCCCAGCACGCTCAGTATTGAGATGAAAATTCCGAGGTTGGAGATCAGCTTAAGGGGCTTTACGGAAAAACTGGTTATGCCGTCTATCGCGAAGGATATCATCTTCTTAAGCGGATATTTGGACTCCCCGGCGAAGCGCTCGTGCCTGTCGTAATAGACGTAATCGCTGCGGTAACCGATAAGCGGTACAAGACCCCTCAAAAAGAGGTTTACCTCCTTGTATTCAGAGAGACCCTCTAGGGCTCTCTTGCTCATCAAGCGGTAATCGGCATGGTTAAATACCACGTCGGCCCCCATCAGCTTCATGAACTTGTAGAAGCCCTCAGCCGTCGCGCGCTTAAAGAAAGAGTCAGTATCCCTGCGGTTTCTCACACCGTAGACCACATCGCAGCCTTCAGTGAATTTACCTACAAATTGATCGAGAACCTCCACATCGTCCTGCAGGTCGGCGTCCATGCTGATGGCGCAGTCCGCGCGGTCCTTAGCCGTCATCAGTCCGGCGAGAAGTGCGTTCTGGTGGCCGCGGTTGTGGGCCAGCTTCAGCCCGTCAACCTGGGGGTTCTCCTCGTGAAACGCCGAGATAAGCTCCCACGTCCTGTCCTTGCTCCCGTCATCCACAAAGAGCATTTTGCTCCTTTCAGAGATCAGCCCGCTCTCCCGCATCCTGGCCATTTTCTCTGTCAGGCGCTTGACCGTCTCGGGCAGGACCTCCTCCTCATTATAGCATGGTATTACGAGATAAACTGTCGGTTCCATTTTATCAGCCTCTTTCGTTTAGATTTTTGGGTTAGACCTCAGCCGTTATCGTTATTTGCCGGGGGAGGGGAGGCATCCTCGGGCATCCCGGACTGTGCGGCCGCCTGCTTTTTCTCCCCACGCCTGAAGTGTATTCCTCTCCTTTGCCTCTCTGGCGGCGGGTTTTCCGGCGCGACGGCAAACTCATGCTTCACGGGCCGCATGGCACCCTCGCGGTTAAAGGAGGCGCCGCGCCGCTTGAGATAGTCTGAGAACCTGCCTAGCTTAAGCCTTCCCCCGTCCTGTGCGGGATTTGACGGCTTTTTCTTAATTTTTTGAACCAAGATCATATAGGCTATGAGAATTCCCGAAGAGAACCCCGTCATGCCGATCCCCGCGAAAAGCCCCGGCGTGCGGTAGGTGAAGCGTATGCTGACATCCTCCCCTGCGGGGACCTTTACCGCCATAAAGCCCACGTTGGCGCGGTAGATCGGCACGTCCTGGCCGTTTACCTGCGCTCTCCAGCCCGGTTCATACGGGACGCTAAAGAACATTATCCTCTCCTTATCGCCGGAGGTCATCGCCTCAAATCCGTTTTTTACATAGGAGAAATACTCGCAGGAGGTGCTGCTTCTGTCTAGGCAATCGCCTATATAGCTCACCTCTGTGAAAGTTCTGTCCTCCTCCGGAAGATGTTCCAGGTAAGGTCCCCAGTCGGAGACGAAGAGATCTTCTATGACCACGGCGCGGAGCATCAGCTTTTCTCTCGTCGCCTGGGAAAGATTATCGTACTCGCTCCTCGGAATATAGTAGTCGTAGGAGAAGCCCATCGGGATATAATACATATTCTCCCAGACGTCAAAACCGTTTAAGTTCCCGTAATACGCGAATCCGGGCATTGCCGGGGAGGAGTCGTCCTCCCCCGCGAAGAACTCCTCGTCATTGTTCTCGTCAAAAAGCCAGCGCACAGAGGTAAGGCCCCTTAGGGCATAGTGGGAGGTGTCGGGGCGGGAGCCAACATCCCTCTGCACGCCTATGGATTCGTAAAACTCCATGACAGAGCCGGGGACGATGCTGTGGAAGGCCTGTATTGTCGGGATCTCCCAGTACATCCCGGAATTGTCGGGGGACTCGTAGAAATCAGAGCGGCTGTTCTTGAGGTCAGGGAGGTTTACCTCTTTACCGCCGTTTAGGGCGTAGGGAATTATCTGGTCCCAAGTATAGTCCGCCTGTGTCTTTCCAAGGGCTATAAAATATATGCTGTAGAATACGGCTATCAGCGAGACCCCGACCTTCACCGCGCGGTAGAAGACCTTCCTGTTTTCCCTGCAGAAGTGGAAGATATAGCACAGCGCGGCCAGGCTTATCGCTGCTATCGCCGCGTATGTCCAGAATCTCGTGGGGTACTGTTCCAGCCCGAAGGAGACGCTTCTCTCGCCGTCCTCTTCCGTGATACTCGGCATGAAGCCCACAAGCACGGTTATGGCCGCCGTGACCCAGAAAGTCGCCTTAAAGGCACCGCGCCAATTTATCCCCGGTGTCTCAAGAGAGAGGACGGTCGCCAAACACATCATCAGCACCAGCATATAGAACCAGCGGGCATAGTACATGGAGTTAAAGAGCTGGAAGACAGAGTTGAAGAGGGGAACCAGCGCCATCACGAAAAGCACCCAGAGCAAGCGCTTAAGCCAATTTTTGCGCCTAAGGGTCATCCACCCCAGAACCCCTGTCATGCTAAATAGAGGGAGCCACGCGCCGAGAGAGGCCCACTTCGCGTCGCTATCCGGTGTGAAATTCGGCCTTGCCGGCAGATCAGGCGGGAAGAAGAAACATTCTATTATATGAAGATATCTCTGACTCTTGGAGTAGAGCAGGGCGTTATAGCCGTTTATCGGGTCGTCCACCCTAGGATTCTGTATGACGGCCAGCACAGACGGAAGGAGCAAGACCCCGGAAATTCCCACGCCAATCAGGGATTCCAGCGCGAGGAGCAGAAAGTCAGGGATGCTTATCCTCTTCCAGCTGCCGGAGAAGAGCCTTATAAAGAAGTAGATGATGACGAACATAACCTGCCCCACGAAGAAGTAGTAGTTTACCAGGCAGGAGAAGGCCACGGCCAGGGCGAAGAGCCCGCGGCGGCGGTTTATCATATACTCGTCGAGTGCCGTAAGCAGAAGAGGGAAGGTTATTATGGCCTCGTGGAAATGGTTAAAGAAGATATTGTATACCGAAAAGCCTGAGAACGCGTAGAGCAGAGAGCCCACGAGGGCGGCGTCGCGGGTCTTTGTATATCTGTGCAGGTAGACGTATGCGGTAAGGCTGGCGCAGGCAAACTTCAGGATAAGCAGCGGGCCCATCGCATATTGCACCCATTCCGAGGGCAGGGGAATGGTCAGCCAGAAGAACGGGCTGCCAAGCAGATAGAAGGAATAGGAGCCGATGAAGTTGGCGCCGAGATCCGTGAGGGGGCTCCAGCCAAATTCCCCGTTTCTTATGGCGTCGTGGGCAAGGCGGTAAAAAGGTATCTGCTGCGCGTTAAAATCGCCGTAGAAAATAAACCTCCCCCCGTCTACCAGCATAAACGGAAGAAATACCGCCGAGGCCAGCCCAAATCCCCAGAAAAAGGCTTTGAGGAAGTAGTTATCTCTGATTGAGGCAAAAAAGCCCTTTTTCGTCTGAGCCATCAAATCACCTTCATCCCTATTATAGCAGAAATTTCAGAAAGAGAAAAGCCCATTTTCGTAAAAAAGCGGTAAAGGTCTTGACTTTGGAACATATGTTTACTATGATAGTATCCTGTATTAACCCCGCAAACCCGCATAAAATCTAGCTTTACAGAGATAGCATAAAGAAATTTACCACCGATTTACCACCAAACCAAAAAGGAGAACACGCTAAAAAACGAGTATACAAAGGAGTGCATAAATAATAATCTCTCCTACTCGATAAAAAATGATTAACGTATATCCTCGAAACGAGGTAGAAAAGGAGCAAATCTACGGATTTGCT
>CAZRQD010000035.1:0-13565 GCA_964602365.1 uncultured Acutalibacter sp.
GCTGTTGGGAGAGAGAGGAGCGTGTCCTGGGGGAAAAATCGAAAACTAAAAATTGGGACAGTAAAAATTAAAAAACAAAGATTTAATTATTATAAAAATTTTAGAAAAATTGAATATTCAGCAAAGAAAAAATTTGTTTTTTATAAATAAAAAACAGGCAGGAAAAAGAAAGTTTCCTACCTAGAACAATTGTGCTCTTTACGCTTATTTTATAATTTAGGGTTCAAATCAAAGAGATTGCCGTTTTCATCCATGCCTAGAGGATCGGCACAACGTCTTATCCAGTCAATTGTGCTAAGCTCCTTTACCGTATCTTCAAGCAGTTTGATATCAATGTTTAATTCCATAACTTCCTCCGCTGCTTATCTGGATTGAATGCGGCCTACAGATCCTCCGTTTTATATGCTGAGTACCCCTCGTACCAGTAGCTGTTGTCAATACCCTTCATATAGATCTCGCGGTCGTTCACCCTGTCGGTCAGCGCGTGCTTTAGCAGGTGCTTTATTTCCAAATCTTTTACCGGGCTTCTCTCCATCGCCAAAAGATAATCTCCCTTGTCCACATTGCTCCAATCTACCACAAGGCCGAGCTCTTTCTTTAAGATGAGGTCAAGCCATATGCGCGTGCTGCGCCCGTTTCCCTCACGGAATGGGTGTGCGACATTCATCTCTACATATTTTTCAATGATTTCGTCGAAAGTGCTTTGCGGCATTTTCTCGATATTCTTCAGCGCCGCGCTTAGATACATTACCGGGGCAAAACGGAAATCGCCCTTTGCTAGGTTTACTGTGCGCAACTTTCCCGCGAAAGGATAGATATCCTCGAATAAGTATTTGTGGATGGCCGCAAGCGCGGCGAAAGTGCCTGGGGTCAGGGTATCCAGATATCCGCTTTCAAACAGATCGGCTGCCTTCTTTTTGCTGATGCGTTCCTCCTCCCTTGCGAGGAGCAGCGCATCCGTAATCCCAAGTTTGTTTTCTAACATTTTCGTGGCTCCTTCTCTACATTTTGGCTTTCTTTGGGTTTTCCAAAAAAGGCCTGGGTTTTTTGGGTTTTTTCTCCTGAACAGAAAGTGCGGTGAAATTTTTTCATCACTCTCACCCAAAGCCGAGAGGAATGAAAAAAGGCTTGGGTTTTTTGGGTTTTCCCCGCCATACAAGTCGGAAATATTTTGCGCAGGACAAAAAACGGGGCAAGCATAAGAACCTGCCCCATTATTTTTTGATTATTAGAAGACGATGGCCACTTTGAAATCACCATACTTCCCAGAGGCATAGTCGAAAGCTTTCTCCCACTCCTCAACAGGGAAGGTGCGCGAAACGACGCCGTCTGTCTTCAGGTTCCCGTTCGCTATGTTCTCAATCACATACGGATAGCAGTACGGGCTTAGATGCGACCCCAAAATATCCAGTTCCTTTCTGTCCCCGATTATCGACCAGTCCACCGTGGCGGGCTCGCCGAAAACGCTAAACTCCACGAAACGGCCGAGCTTGCGGACCATATTCAATCCCTGCGAGACGCTGGACGGATGGCCGGTGGCCTCGATATAGATATCGCACCCATAGCCATCGGTGAGATCCAAGACCTTCTTGACGGCATCCTCTTTCCCGGGGTTTAGGACAAGGTCGGCGCCAAATTCCTTTGCCTTCTCCAGCCTCCCGTCAATCATATCCAAGACAATCAGCTTGGCGGGGTTGTGAAGCCTGGCGTAAGTCACCATGCCAAGCCCTAAGGTCCCCGCCCCGGAGATGACCACAACATCGTCGGGGGTGATCTGGGCGCGGTCCACGGCATGCTTTGAACAGCCGTAGGGCTCTATCAGAAGGGCCCTCTCAAGCGGGAGAGATTCCGGCACGCGGGAGATGACTGCGGTTTTCGGGTAGCGGACATACTCTGCCATTCCGCCGTTATTGCCCTTTTGAAATCCGAAAGTGGCGTGGGGCTGGCACATCCAATACCTTCCGCTCTTGCAGAATCTGCACTCTCCGCACGGGACTATCTGGTCAGCGGTGATCCGCTCCCCCAAAGAAAACCCTTTGACGTTTTCCCCGAGCTGCACAATATGTCCAAGAAATTCATGCCCGGGGATAAAAGGGGGATCAACCCATCTTGGCTGAACAGCGTCTCCCCAAAACATCGCGGCGCCGTGGTAGCATTTGAGATCTCCGGCGCATACGCCGCAACCCTCAGTTTTGATTATGATGTCGTCCGGTCCGCACTTTGGCGTGGGATAATCGGGCTCGAACCGGTAGTCGCCGTTGTCATAGGCGACCAGCGCCTTCATGGTATCTGGAATTTTACCCACTGTAATGCCTCCTGTTTCGCATAGCCAAAGGTTTTCCCGATTTAAGGACCTTAACCGGCGTCGTCCTCGTGGACGGTATCCACGCTGCCAATCGCCCAGCGTTTGATGCGCATCTTTGCCTTGTCGCTGCCCGTCTCTATGATCACTGCGTCAGACTCATCCTTCACAGCGACAATCCTTCCGCAAATTCCGCCAATGGTCGTTATCTCATCCCCTACCTGGGCATTTTTCCGCATCTCAGCCTCTTTTTTCTTCTTCTTGTTCTGAGGACGGAAAAAGACAAGATAGAGCACCAGGAAAAACGCGCCATAAACAAGCAACATTATAATAAGGCTCATTCCGCCGCCACCTGACGACTGTTCCAAGAGAAACGGATGATTCATCCTCGCACCTCCAAAATTATTCTTCCTCTCTACTTATAGATTATAGCAAGTTTTCCCGTAACTTGCAAGAGTTTTTATATACGTCTTTCAAGCTTTTCAAAGTTTTCCCTGTAAAACCCTTCATAATTTCCCGCGTCCAACGCATCCCTGATCTTTTCCATAAGACTGTTATAGAAATAGAGGTTGTGCATTACCATCAGCCTCATCGCAAGCATCTCTTTGGATTTTAGCAAGTGGTGGATGTATGCGCGAGAAAAATTACGGCAGGTGGGACATTCGCAATTTTCATCCAGAGGGGAATCGTCCAGCGCATATTTGGCATTATGAAGATTGAGTCTTCCATTCCAGGTAAAGGCGTGGCCGTGGCGGGCGTTTCTGCTTGGCATTACGCAATCAAAGAGATCAACTCCCCTGCGCACGCTCTCCAGGATGTTCTGCGGGGTTCCGACACCCATAAGGTAGCGAATTTTATCCTTTGGCATGTATGGCTCTACCTCTGAGATTATTCTGTACATCGTCTCCACAGGCTCGCCAACCGCCAAGCCGCCAAGCGCATACCCGTCTAAGTCCAAGTCTGCAATGCGCTTCATATTCTCAATTCTGATATCCGCAAAGTCGCATCCCTGGTTTATTCCGAACAAAAGCTGGTCAGGATTCACCCCGTTCCCCTCTTTTTTAAGGTCTGACATCTTTTCTTTGCAGCGTTTTAGCCAGCGCACTGTTCTGTCTGAGGAGATTTTCGCATATGAATACTCTGCGGGATTCTTGACGCACTCATCAAACGCCATTGATATCGTAGAGCCCAGCTTAAACTGAATCTCTATGCTCTCCTCTGGACTTAGAAAAATCCTATGTCCGTCTATATGCGAGGAGAATGAAACCCCCTCCTCGGTAATATCTTTGGGTTTTGCCAATGAAAATACCTGAAACCCTCCGCTATCCGTAAGGACAGGACCGTCCCAACCGGTGAATTTTCTTATGCCGCCCAAGGTGTTTACTATCTCCTCCCCCGGGTTTAGGTGGAGATGGTAGGTATTACAGAGCTGCACCTGGCATTTAAGATCCCTTAGGTCCAGCGCGGATACAGCCCCTTTAATGGCGCCAGCGGTGGCGACATTCATAAAAGCGGGAGTCTGCACCGTGCCGTGAGGCGTTTGAAATTCACACCTGCGGGCAGCTCCTTCCGTTTTTAAAACTTTTAGCAAGTTGATCCCCTACTTTTACAGTTTTCAGCACTTTTATAAAATGAATCTTTAATCTCTAAGACGAAAAGAAAATTTTCAGTGAATTTTTTCTTGCTTTAAAGACGCGGCTATGCTAAAATTCCATCCGAACGAATAATAAGCGGGAGGGATTTCTTTGTCTTTAATACATTTTGATTCTGACTATGTAGAGGGCTGCCACCCTCTGATCCTAGAGAAACTGCTTGAAACGAACATGGAGCAAACTTCAGGATACGGCACGGATGAATACTGCGAATCGGCAAGGGAAAAGATACGCACCGCATGCTCTGCTCCCCATGCGGGGGTGCATTTCTTCGTTGGCGGAACCCAGGTAAATTTTACGGTGATCCGCTCCTGCCTGCTGCCCCACCAGGCAGTTATCTCCCCTGAGACAGGCCATATAAACGTGCACGAGACCGGGGCTGTCGAGGCCACAGGGCATAAAATCATAGCCGTACAGACCACGATAGAGGGGAAAATAACAGCCGGCCAGATTGAAGAGGTAGTTTACAAACACTATAACGGCTCTACCCCGCCGGAACACACCGTACAGCCAAAACTGGTATATATATCTCAGCCAACGGAAAACGGCGCTCTCTACTCTAAGGAGGAACTCTCATCCCTACATGACGTATGCAAAAAATATGGACTGCTTCTCTTTGCAGACGGTGCAAGGCTTGGATACGGGCTCTCCTCGCCAAAATCTGACGTGGAACTCTCTGACATGGCAAACTTCTGCGATGCCTTTACCATAGGAGGAACAAAATGCGGTGCGCTCTTTGGGGAGGCGGCTGTCATAACCAACCCGGAAATTGACCGCGACTTTCGCTATGCCATAAAGCAAAACGGAGCTATGCTTGCCAAGGGAAGGCTGCTGGGAATACAGTTTGACACTCTCTTTACGGGCGGGCTGTATTTTTCCATCTGCAAAAGTGCGGTGGAAAAGGCCTTTAAAATACGAGATTCCTTAAAGAGGTTAGGATATGAGGAGTATGCCCCCTCCCCTACGAACCAGCAATTTTTTATCATCCCGGACAGCATAGCAGAAAAGCTTCTGAAGTCTTACGCCTTTTCATATTGGGAGACTGTAGCCGAGGGAAGAAACGCCTACAGGATCTGTACAAGCTGGGCCACCAAAGATGAAAACGTTGAAAGACTGATAAAGGATATTGAAAATCTTTCTTAACTTTTAAATAGCTCTTAAAATGGCCGGCGAAAAAGGCGTGAGAGGATCTCACATCCATTCTCGCCGGTTTTTGTTTTCTTAAACCCTCTCAACACCGAACGAGCTATCTTCTCCATTCAGGTCCCATCTCGCGGTATAACCGCAGAGTGAACCGTAGGTTATGCTCTCCCCGAGGACGCTTGACAAGATCTCACTTTCATGAGCTTTAAAGACTGATTCTATGACGCCGCTGCCCTCATGGTATACGCGGATACGGTCCGTCACGTTGTAACCCGCGTCCTTTCTCATAGACTGTAATTTGCTGACAATTTCCCGCACAAACCCCTCCTCTATGAGGGCTGGGGTGAGCTGGGTTTCCAGTGCAACCGTAATTCCCTTGTCGGAAACGCTGGTAAATCCCTCCCTTTGCGAGGCCTCAACGAGAACTTCCTCTGAGGTAAGGGTAATCTCCCCGCCGGGGGTAGAGAGGGTGAGGGTTCCAGTCTCGTCAAGTTCCCTTTTGGCCTTTGTCCCGTCTAGGGAACTGAGGGCCTCCCTGACCTCATTTAAACGCCTTCCCAGTTTCTTGCCCAAGATTCTGAGCTGAGGCTTAAAGGAGTAGGTCACAAAGGAGGAGAGGTCGTTTTTAAATTCCATGGTCTTTATGTTCAGCTCATCCAGAATGATCTTGACATATTCCTCATCTAAATCCTGCGCAGCGTTGGTGAAAATTTTAGAGAGCGGCTGACGGTTTTTGATGTTGGAAAGATTCCTAGCCGAACGCCCAAGGTTTACGATGGTGAGAACCGTCTGCATGCTGCTTTCAAGATCTCTGTCGATCCTATCACTCTCCACTTTTGGCCAGTCGCAAAGATGCACGCTCTCCGGAGCAGAGGTATCTATACTGCATACAAGATTGCGATAAATTTCCTCGCTCATAAACGGGGCCATAGGAGCCATGATTTTTGATACGGTTACAAGAGCGGTATAAAGGGTCATATATGCCGCTATCTTGTCATCCTCCATGCCGCCTGCCCAGAAGCGTTCGCGACTTCTGCGGACGTACCAATTACTCATCTCGTCCACAAAATCTGAAAGCACAGAGGCTGCCTCCGGCACACGATAGTTTTCCAAATTCTCCTGTACACCAGAAACGGCGGTGTTCAGCCTTGAGAGAAGCCAGCGGTCCATCACGGTGAATTTACATTCCTTCAGCACATACTTTGAAGCGTCAAAATTGTCGATGTTCGCATAGAGCACAAAAAACGCATATGTATTCCAGAGGGTGGAGAAGAACTTTTTTTGCCCCTCCATGACGGCTCTCTCATTAAACCGGCTTGGGAGCCACGGGGCGGAATTTGTGTAGAAATACCACCTAAGCGAATCCGCGCCGAACTTTGACAGCTCATCCATGGGGTCAACGGCATTCCCCTTGGACTTGCTCATTTTCTGCCCGTCCTCATCCTGGACAAGGCCCTGTACCAAAACATTTTTATATGAGGTTGTATCAAACAGCAGGGTTGATATTCCCAGTAGGGAGTGAAACCATCCTCTCGTCTGGTCAACCGCCTCGCTTATAAAATCCGCTGGGAACTGGCTTTCAAAAAGTTCCTTGTTCTCAAAGGGATAGTGGTACTGCGCAAAGGGCATAGAACCGGAATCAAACCAGCAGTCAATGACCTCCGGGACCCTGTGCATCTGCTTCCCGCACTTTGGACAGGTGATGGTGACCGCGTCCACATAGGGGCGGTGCAGCTCCAGTTTTTCAGGACAGTTGGGAGACATTTCTTTAAGTTCCTCTATGCTGCCGATCACATGTCTATGCCCGCATTCACACTCCCATATAGGCAAGGGAGTTCCCCAATAGCGATTTCTGGACAGTGCCCAGTCCTGGATGTTTTCAAGCCAGTTGCCGAACCTCCCCTCTCCTATTCCTTTGGGAATCCAATTGATATTGCCGTTATTTTTCACGAGGTTATCCCTCACCGCTGTCTCACGTATGAACCAGCTCTCCCTCGCATAGTAGATGAGCGGAGTGTCGCAGCGCCAGCAGAACGGATAATCGTGCTCGAATTCCGGGGTTGAGAAGAGCAGCCCGCGCTCATCCAAATCCTTTAATATTGATTTATCCGCATCCTTGCAAAAAACTCCGGACCATTTTGTCTCGGCTGTCATACATCCCTTCCCGTCTACAAGCTGTACGAGAGGCAGATTGTATTTTCTGCCGACTTGCGCGTCATCCTCGCCAAAAGCAGGGGCTATATGTACTACCCCAGTCCCGTCAGTCAACGTAACATAGTCGTCGCAAGTTACATACCAGCACTTCTCAGACGGCGAAACGAAATCAAAAAGGGGAGTATATTCCTTATATTCCAGATCCCTTCCCTTAAATCTCTCAAGTATTTCGTAACCGTTTTCTCCCAGTACGCTGTCGCAGAGATCCTCCGCAAGATAATATACCTCTCCCAGGGAACTAACCTTTACGTAGTTTTCATTGGCGTTAACGCAAAGCGCAACGTTACTTGGAAGCGTCCAAGGAGTGGTTGTCCACGCAAGAATATAGGAGTCCTCCCCTTTTACCGGGAATTTTGCTATTGCAGAGCGTTCTCTTACGGTCTTATATCCCTGCGCCACCTCATGAGACGCCAGTGGTGTGCCGCACCTAGGGCAGTACGGTACAACTTTGAATCCCTTATATAAGAGACCCTTATCCCATATCTGTTTAATTGCCCACCACTCTGACTCTATATAGTCATTTTCATACGTGACGTAGGGGTGATCCATGTCTGCCCAGAAGCCGACAGATTTAGAAAACTCCTCCCATAAGCCCTTATATTTCCAGACGCTCTCCTTGCACCTCTCTATAAAGGGAGCAATGCCATACTCCTCTATCTGGTCCTTACCATTTATTGAGAGCTCCTTCTCTACCTCAAGTTCTACCGGCAGGCCATGGGTATCCCATCCCGCCTTTCTCAGCACCTGTTTTCCCATCATGGTCTGGAACCGCGGGAAAAGATCTTTGAAAGCCCTCGTCTGCAAATGTCCTATATGAGGTTTACCGTTTGCTGTTGGGGGGCCATCATAGAAAACATAGGGTTCTGCGCCGTTGCGGGCAGAGACGCTCTTTTCAAAAATTTTATTCTCCTTCCAGAAATCCCCTGTCGCCCTCTCCCTTTGGACAAAATTCATGTTTTGAGAGACTTCCTTATATAGTCCCATATATAATCCCCTTCCTAAGAAAATCGAATTAAAAAAGCTTTGCCCAAAATGGGACAAAGCTAACGCTCCGCTCAACCACCCGCCTGGATATGCGCCGGGGTTAAAGCTTTCAGCGCTATCCCAAATAACTGCGGGAACCAGCGTTTCCCAGAGAAAGCCCTTTCAGAAAGCGGCTTGAGAGTAACGTCTAAGACGCCGTACCCGAACCTGCATACACCGCCGCCAGTTCTCTCTGCCTTTCCTCATGTCCCGCGCGTCTCCGTCCTAGCCCTTACGATCTCTATTATAGTGCTACTCCCCGGTGGAGTCAAGAAAAATTTTATCTCGCTTTTTGTATCAATGTTAAGATAGACAGAAATGAAAAGGAGCAGATTTTTTAGGTCTGCCCCTTTTCTTAGGTTGTGTAGGGAAATTTTATTCTGTCTGGTTAAAGACGAAATTCCCTTCAGAGTAGTCGCATATATACTTCTTGCCCGCAGAAATTTTTCCTTCAAGCATCTGCTCGGAAACCGCGTCCTCAATCTCGCTCTGTATTGCCCTGCGCAGCGGTCTTGCACCGTAGAGAGGGTCAAACCCTTTTTCCGCGATTGCCTTGACAGCCTGCTTGGAAAACTCCATCTCGATCTCCATGTCCTTTAGCTTATCCTTAAGTGTGACAAGCATCTTTTCGGCTATTTTCTCAGTATCCTCCCTGGTGAGCTTCCTAAAGACGATGATGTCATCAACACGGTTGAGAAACTCAGGACGGAAGAGATTTTTGAGTTCATTTAAGACCAGTTCCTTTGTGCGTTCAAAATCCGCCGACTCTGTTGAGGACTCAGTAAATCCTAGACTGTTCTGTTTTTCTGTAATCAACCTGGCTCCAACATTGGAGGTCATAATGATGACAGTATTTTTGAAATCCACCGTCTTCCCCTGAGAGTCGGTCACCCTTCCGTCCTCAAGTATCTGCAAAAGGATATTGAACACATCGGGGTGAGCTTTCTCTATCTCGTCAAACAGCACCACAGAGTACGGCTTCCTGCGCACTGCCTCGGTAAGCTGTCCGCCTTCCTCATATCCGACATAGCCGGGAGGCGACCCAACAAGTCTTGACACGGTATGCTTTTCCATATATTCCGACATATCAAACCGAACCATAGCCTTTTCGTCCCCGAACATTGCCTCGGCAAGAGCTTTGCACAGCTCTGTCTTGCCAACACCTGTGGGACCAAGGAAAATGAAAGATCCTATAGGCCGGTTCTTGTCCTTTAAGCCTACCCTGCCCCTTCTTATTGCCTTTGCGATGGCGGTTACCGCCTCTTCCTGGCCAATTACTCTCCTGTGCAGGGTATCCTCCAGCTTTAACAGTCTCTCACTTTCCTCTTCCGTAAGTCTGGTAACCGGGACGCCGGTCCACATGGAGACAATATCAGCAATGTCCCCAGGGGTAACTACTGAATTGCTGCGCTCATTTTTTGCGGCCCATTCATCACGTTCCTGTTCAAGCCGTTCACTCAGCTCCTTCTGTTTGTCACGAAGAGATGCAGCGCGCTCAAAATCTTGAGCGTTCACGGCCGCCGCCTTTTCACTCTCGATCTCCTTTATCTGTTTTTCAAGGTCCTGAAGGTCCCCGGGAGCGGTAAAAGTTCTCAGTCTCACACGGGAGGCTGCCTCATCAATTAAATCGATAGCCTTGTCAGGAAGGTAGCGGTCAGAGATATATCTAGCGGAAAGCGTCACCGCCGCCTCAATTGCCTCATCCGTGATCTGAACCTTATGGTGGGCTTCATAACGGTCTTTTAGCCCTCGTAAAATCTCTACAGTCTCTTCCTCACTTGGCTCGTCCACCATCACTGGCTGAAAACGGCGCTCCAGCGCGGCATCTTTCTCTATATGCTTCCTGTATTCCTCTATGGTTGTGGCGCCAATTACCTGAAAATCTCCGCGGGCAAGTGCTGGCTTCAAGATATTTGCCGCGTCAGTCGAACCCTCAGCGGAACCTGCACCGATGATCGTATGCAGTTCATCTATGAAGAGAATTATATTCCCATCGTTTTTTACCTCGTCGATGGCGTTCTTGATGCGCTCCTCAAAATCGCCGCGATATTTTGTTCCTGCTACCATGCCGGTAAGGTCAAGTGAAATCAGCCTCTTGCCTTTTAATGGTTCCGGAACATCGCCGGAATGTATCTTTAGCGCAAGTCCTTCAGCCACCGCGGTTTTGCCCACGCCCGGCTCTCCAATCAAAACCGGGTTATTCTTCGTCCTTCTTGAAAGGATCTGGATGACCCTCTCTATCTCCTGTGACCTGCCGATAACGGGATCAATCTTGCCCTGGGCAGCAAGCTGGGTTAGGTCGCGTCCGAATTGATCCAGCGCCTTTCCTCCTCTACCCTGGCCCCCTTCAAAGCCCGGACCTCCCTCTTGAGACTGTGCGTAAGGGGCATTGTTAAGTTCTGCGTTTAACCCGGCTATGATGCGGTTGGAATCTATTCCAAGCTGATGAAGAAAACGCATACCATAGCAGCTGTCATCCTCCACAACCGCTATCAATATATGCTCTGTCCCAACATAGGAGTTGTTCATCCTGGCCCCCGCCATGACGGCTATTTGGAGAATCTGCTTCGTCCTAGGCGTAAAGGCATTGGGCGTCAGTGTCGTGGGTTCTCCAGTCCCAATACGATTTTTTAAAAGTTCTTCATATTTTTCCGCAGTTGCCCCAAGCTTATTTAGTACTGTGCTGGCAACCCCGGAACCCTCTTTTAGAAGACCCAAGACTAGATGCTCACTTCCGATATAGTCATGTCCCAGGCTTTGCGCACTCTCTATCGCCAAGTTGAGGGCATTATTGGCCTTTTCTGTGAATCCGTTAAAGCTATACATTAAAAATCACTCCTTTAAATTTTTGCATGTCTCTCGCACCAACTCGGCGCGAAATGCGTCTCTTTCCCCTTCTCCCAGGGGTCGTCCGGCAATCTCTGAAAGAGTGCAGGGCTGTACCTTTATCGACAGGGCGTCAAGCTCCTCAAAGTTGAGACCTGAGAGCAACCCGACGGCTAATCCCAGCCTTGCCTCTGACAATAGTCCGATACATTCCTCTGATGAGAGAAGTCTGGCATTTTTTAAAGTCCCTGAAGCTCTGTAAATTCTGTCCTGCACGGCAAGGTTTTCCGCAAGCTCCCTCCTGGTTTTCTTTTCAGAATCGATTAGTTGATTAGCTATGCCGCTAAGATTCATAAGGGCCTCCGACTCGCTTAAGCCCAAAGTCACCTGATTGGAGAGCTGATACATAGAACCTATCGCCTTTGTTCCCTCTCCATAAGAGCCCCTCAGGGTCATCCCCAGTTTGGAGAGATTTAATGCCATCCTTGAAAGGGCTCCTGTCTCTGAGAGAGCGGGAAGGCTGAGCATAACCGAGGCCCGCATGCCGATGCCCAGATTCGTTGGACATTGGGTGAGATAACCGAGCTCTCTGTCGAAAGCGAAATTCAAGGTCTCGCCTAGTAGAGTATCCAGACGGTCGGCTGTCTCAGCGGTCTCCTTTAACGCCATCCCGCTGCGCATCACTTGAATCCTCAGGTGATCCTCCTCGTTTATCATTATGGAAATTCCCTCGTCTTCATTTACAAGAACAGCCTTTCCTTCCTGGTCAGACACAAACTGCGGGCTGATTACATGCCGCTCTACCAGAGATACAGCTTGCAGATCAGTCAGGTCCTTAAGCGGAACAAACCTAAACTCGTTGGATAGCAGGGAATTCCCGGAGAAGAGGGCCTCTCTCACTTTTTCCTCTACCGCTGACTTCTCCTCTTTGGAGGCGCGGTCCGGAAAGGAGTATTCCCTCAAATTTCTTGCAAGTCTTACCCTGGTGCTTGAAACCGTGTCGGTAAGATTTCCCTCCTTTTCGTACCACTTTAGCTCACTCATCATTTTCCATCTCCTTTATCTGGTCTCTTAGTACGGCTGCCCTCTCAAACTCCTGGTTCTCAATCGCCTTCTGAAGTTCCTTCCGTTTCGCCTCAATTTCTGAGGGGGCGGGGACTATCTTATTATTCTGCTCGCCGACCTTCAGCGCTGCCCCTCCCGGGATCTTTCCCCTATGTCTCGCAGCGCCGTGAATCCTCTCTATAATGGGGAGAAGCTGTTTTCTAAAGGTTTGGTAACATTCGGCGCACCCTACCTTACCTGTGCGGGCAAACTCCTCAAAGCTCATTCCGCATTTTTTACATCTCAACACATTTTCCGTTGGACGGTTTTCCATAAGGCCGCCTAACATCTTTCCTAAATCCATATCCCACTGACTGAACCAATTTCCATACCCTCTTTCTCTGGCACAGTCATCGCAGAGATGAACCTCCGTCAGCTTTCCGTTTACCACAGCTTTGATATGTGTGGTGGCAGGTTTTTTCCCGCAAGATTGACAAAGCATAAAATTTCCTCCCCTATTTTTTTATAAGAAATTCCCGTTTTTTTCGCTAACCTTCCGCATCTAAATCCTGGATGCAAGAAGAACATTTTTGAAGATATCCGCCCTCACCTCATCGCGAAGCTCCCGCGGCAGCCGGTGAAGGGTGCTGTCTGATACCGAAGCCTGAATTACCGCCGCGACGGGACTCTCAAGTATCCCGGCAGATACCAGGTTATCCGTCATGGCGCGCGCCGTAGAAGCATCAAGCGAATCCCCTATGGCATTTACGAGATGCATTATCATATCCGAGGCAGATACCCTCATCCTTGTAATGCGGATATACCCTCCGCCTCCCCGTCTGCTCTCCACCAGGAAACCCTGCTCTGGAGTAAAGCGCGAAGCCAATACATAATTTATCTGGCTGGGGACGCATCCTAAAAGGTTTGCCAATTCGTTTCTCTGGATCTCGGCCGTGCCGTCCGCCGCGGCATTAAGCAGCTCTAGTATGTAATTCTGGACGTAGTCGCTAACTCTCATATCTACCATCTCCATTTGTCTTTGACTTTCTTTGACTTTAGTTTACAACAAAGCCTCTGTCCCGTCAACAGTCAAATTAGCTTAATTTTCTTATATTATAGCTGAATATTACAAAATATCTCTAGAATTCAAGATTTTTCTTTGATTTTCTATTATTTTTAAAGCTTTTAGAAAAAATCATTAAAAAGGCCCTGTCAAATAGGCAGGGTCCTTAGTGGTTTATAAAACTTTTCTCAAGCGTTCGCCGCCAGAGCCTCCTCAAGCGCAAGGGCAAGCTGATCTGGGCAGGAAGTGCCCTTATTTCCGCAATTGATGCCCTTGCACCTGTCGATGTACTGCTGCG
>CAZRQD010000036.1:0-13283 GCA_964602365.1 uncultured Acutalibacter sp.
CCATCGCTCTTGTTATTAACTTTTAAGACTTTTCTTGCGCCGCCTCGAGTTCCTTGATTTTTTCCACACACACCGCGTGAAACGGATTATGCCCGCAATACTTCAGCGTATGTTTCCAGTCTTCCAGGCCAAACTGGTGTTTCAGGTTATCCCTCTCCGCAAGAATCTCATCCCGTTCTGCAGTCGGGATTTTCCCAAAATACCAACTAAAGCAAAAGCCCAACTCAGTATATCTTTTACTTAATTCGCTTGGAGCTGTCTCAAGCTCCTCTTTCCAATATGGATTCTTGGTAAATTCCTCTACCGCAACCTTAACTTTGTTTTCGTCAATCACTCTAAATCCTCCTTAGTAGCCCTTTATCGGGTTAGTTTCTCTGATGTAGTAAGCATTTTTTACAGGCTCTCCATCTTCTCCCAAAGACGGGTCAAAGACTGAATGTTGATTATGGGTTATGGCAAAATCAACTACCTTTGTCTGGTCCTTGCAAACAAACGATACCTCCGGGCTTCCTCCGAAATATCCTATATTTACGCTCTTCGACCCAAGTTCATTCATAGCTATTGCGCACATTGCGGCATATGTCTGCGAATCATACGCCCCAAACGGGTCATCCTCTGAGAAATTCTGGTGGAAAGTAACGCAATATCCATCCAAGTCCTCTTTTTTTATGTCTTCTCCAGTGACCGCATCATAAGTTCCTTCTTTAGCATTCGGGTGGTCTTTCTTAAAGTTTATAACATTGTCCATTACCCCCATATACTTCTCAGCCTCTTTCTCAACTTCAGGATGTTCCGCAAAATACCCCTTTATGTACTCCTTAGAACCGGCGGGACCATTAACTTTAGGCGCCGTAATTCCTCCTGAATTCGTGAAACGCCCTTCTTTGTCTCTAGGATGAAGCTCATCGTCCCAATCCTCATTACAACTGTCATTATACCGCTTATCTTCCGGCGAATAAATAAAATTTTCCCCGTTTTCCTCAGAAATTTTCTCCAGTTCCCTGTCCAGAACAATCAGGCTTCTGGCAAACGGCAAAAACAAGGCCTTGTTCCCATTCTTTGCCTCCTCTACCGCCTCGCTGTAATCCAACCAGTGGGGAGCAACTATCTCCACATTGTCCGTACTTATCTGCCCATCATACTCAGTACAGAGGTACAGCATATTCCGCCCGAACCTCTCTTCCTGCTCTGTCTGCATACCTATAGGCACAAGCTCAGTCGGTGTTACCCCGAATTCTTCCTGCGTCTCTCTTACCGCGGCTTCTTCAGGCGTTTCTCCTGGTCCTCTGTGTATTCCTGCGCCTCGTCGATTACAAGCAGACTGAAGCCCTCGCCAAGACCGCCCTTTGTTGACCTGGTCCTGAACTCGGCCCTGCCGCCGGTGCTCTCAACCTCTATTCTCTCCCTGCCGGATGCCCTTATGGACTTGTACTCTATCTTTGCCTTGTCTAAAAGAGAGCAGAGGCGTTCCCACGCCATGTGAGAGGTGGTGGTGCGGTGCGCAGTGTGGAGTATCATCTCTCCGCGCATAAGGCCATACATCTCTCTGATGGCGACCACCTCGTTTTTGCCGTTGCGGCGGGGGACGGAGTACCCGAATTTCGAGTGCGTCCAGAGACCGTCATCGTTTTCCGCAAGAATGTCGTAGAGTAGCAGTTCCTGCCACTCCTGAGCGTGTCTTCCGGTTTTGGCGTAGAGGTCGGCGGCCTCCTTGCCTCTGGTCTTGGTATACGGGAGAATGAGAGAGCGCGTCGGCGTCTGGCGTCCCAGACGTGTCTCAGGCATCTACATCATCTGTTATCATGGTTTTTCCTCTTAGGCATCAAAAAAGCACGGTGCATCTGCATCGTGCCGTGAATATGTAGTTTTCGTAAATATCCGCAGGAGGTTATTCGCGCTCCAGGAGAGATGTCGCCAGACCTGCGATCAGGTCCTTGCCGTTTTTCAGGAACTCTGCGGCCTTTGCCATCGCGCTGTTTTCCTTAAGATAGTGGATGCCTTCGGGCGTAATCCTGGCCTCGTCAAGGTCTGAAGTAAGGAGCAGGTCTCGGCCCCACGCGCGATGAAAGCTAAGACCTTCGATAAACCCCTCCCGCTGCATCATGTCGAGAATGTCGTTAAAATACCCTTCACTGTCAGTGTGTTTGCTGACGAGTTCCCGAAATGTCTCATTGTCAAAAGAGATTTTCCTCTTTAGGCAAGCGTAGTAGTAAACCAGTATCCTGTACACAATCACATCATAATCGTCTTTAGCCATATAGACCTCCTCCGATTTTGGGCCTTGCCGGCAATCTGCAAATGCAGTACGTCGTATTCCGTCTCCTCACTCTGATAAATACCGGCGCGTGTATTCGGTTTCTTCTACAGTGTAATCTGAACGAACAATCAAAATCGGGAAGCCGCGTCCCTTTATTTCGTCATACAAGTCCTCGGGAGCAAGCTCAGGAAAACGGAGGATTTCGAGTGTTTCAGCATCATAACTCAAAATTGTACCATCTTTAAGCTTTTCTTGCGACAAACCGTTTTCCTGACAGTAAGAAACTGCGCATTGCAAAGCTTTCCCTATATCAATTTTGCTCTTGCCCATCGTAATTCAGCCCCCTGAATGTTTTGTATCTTCCAAGTGAATCATAGATTACGCTTTCTTTTTGACCGAACGCTTCCAATATGGCGTAATCGCCTTTAGACGCAGCCTTCACATTGTCTCCCGTCCCCGGATGCGTATGTCCGCTCCAGCGGTAGCCTTCTGCGGCCATTTTCTCGGCATCCTCCACAGTTACCGGCGTGTTGGTGTTGCCGCCCCGAATAATCAGCCTGTCTTTGCCCTTGGTAAACATGGCAAACTCATCCCCTGTATTTGCCGTCAATGCGGATAGGTCTGTCATGCTCACGGAGTCTTTCGGGACAGTCACCCGGCTGCCATAGTCCGGCAACCTCTCAAGCAATCTGCGCTGGCGGTTGTTCAGGTCCACGTTGAAGTGAGATATTGCCGACGGGTCACCCTTGCTGCCTCGCTCGATTGGAGACGAAATGATGCCGTCCAGCTGCTTCCTCTTCTCAATCTTACCACTATCTTCCCTAATTGTCGAGCGTTTTGTCCAAACATCCTGAATTCTTTTTCCCGCGGCGGGGTCGTAGTCAACTGTACAGCGGCAGTTCTCGTGGCGTTTGAATACGTCTTTGGGGACGTTCGGGTAGTTGTAGGTGCCGGCGATGCGGGAGCACCACTCGCAGCAGCCGTAGGCGTCGTCGCGGATAATTCTCGGTCTCAGGCCCGCCTTATACTGGAAATCGGCGTTCTTCTTCAGGGTATCGTCCGCCACACTCTGGCTGAAGGTCACGATAGGCGCTCCGAGGAGCCAGAGACCGTCCTTTGACTTTTCATATCCCGCGAATTTCTTAATCAGGCCCTCGACACGGCTCCTGTTCAGCCTTGGCGGCTGCGCCTTGAGACCAAGCCCGGCTTCATCGTTTAGCGACTGCTGGACCGCCACCGCCGCATCTGAGACGACGTCGTAATCTCTCTTGAGCGGGTCCTCCAGAATCAGGCGGGAAAACGCTTCGTCTACAGTCTCCGGAATTTCCGTCTTGATTTCGGAGTACGCGGATGCCAGCGCATTCCCCACAAGCCAGGCGAAAGCCTCGGCATCTTTATAATTCCCGCCGCTCTGTATCTTCCCGAGGAGCTTCTCTATCTCCCTGCTGTCCTCAACCTTCCCGGCGAAAAGCTCCAGTATCCGCCGGCGCAGGTCGTCTGCGCTTTTCTGGCGAGAAGTCTCAGGTTTTCGTGGCTTGCCTTTATCGCCTCGGCGCGCTAGGTCTTCTCCTTGTTGAATTTATTGCTCAATCTCTCAAGGTCTGTCGCCATTCTGATATATTCCTTTATATCTCGTGGATTCATATCTTCTACATCAAGATTATCAAGAGCTTGTAATGCCTTTCTTTGTACTTGCATGACAATTTTAATATAGACCAAACAGCATGAGCATAACCTCATCTAACGAAAAACGAAAGCGGAACTGCAGCATATTTTTTCCAAAAATCAAAACCGCTTTTTCCCAGATTCCTCTCTAGCTTCAAGTCTCATTTCAGTAATACAGTTTTAGATGATCTTAGCGGATTTGTCGGTATTTTTATCAGCAAATCCGACTTAAGATTTTGGTTTTCTCTCTGCTTCCCGTGACAGATTGGACGTTTGAAAACCGTTTTTCTTTGCCATTTTTTCAGTCTCCTTTGCAGGTAATTTTTTGGGAGCTTTTAAAAAGTCCCCCCATATATAGGCTAAAACGGGGTTTTTCGTGCCCTGAAATGGACACGTTTTGAAAAATTTGAATTATTCTAATTTTTAATTTGTACGCTATTAATTTGTTATAATTCAGTCATAATGCGCCTTTGAGGGCTGTTGAGATAGAGTAGAGCGTGTCCTGTGGAAATTTTGGAAAACTAAAAATCGAGACATTAAAAAATAAAAAAATAAATGCCTATTTATTAAGAAATCAGGCATTTGAGAGTGTGAAAAGATATAGATTTATTTGGGCAAAAACGGGGATAATATTATAGTGAAAAATGGTGAGTGGGGAGAAAGCAGGGTGGCGAAACTCCTGGTTCAACATGAAAACTTATGGTATTTAGTAAATTCCCAAAATAAGTCCTACAGTGGAAACTCTCGTAGGATTTAATATCGGAAATGGTTTGGGAGTAAGTCTGACAAAAGGACAATACCTCGTAAGGAGTTTTCCCGCCATAGAGGGAACGGCTGACGGAGTTCACATGGGAAAAGATGAGGTTCACCGTATCTTGGGAGAAATCATCAAAGGAAGAGCCTTTCGGGACGATATCCCGAAACAGGGTATGGTTCTTTTCTATGAAAGGTTTCTGAGAGGAATGCGTTGGATCACAGAAGAAAAGGGAGATTTCCGGATTTCCCTTTCTGTCATTCTCGAAAGAGAACACATCGGAGAACTCACCTCCATTGTCACATAGTAGGACGTCCATGAGGCCGGAGATAGACAAACCGGCACAGCGGAGGCGGTCCTTGAGGGCGGAGAAATTGTGTTTTAGCCATGATAATGGCCTCCTTTCCGGGAATGTATTTCCCAGACTAAATTCAACCACACATGACGTGTCATAGTAAACCCCACTCTTAAATTCCACTGTGGAACTTACTTTGGGAATTTACTTGGGGCAAAATTTGACTTTTCTAAAGCAATTTTATTTGACAATTTGGAGACTGTCCTGTATAATAACCTGCGGATAGAAAAATTTTTGGAGAGGATATTAATTATATGAGCGAGTATATCATTTTCACGGATTCGTCCTGCGACCTTCCAGACAGTTTGGTGAAGGAATTAAACCTTGTGGTTCTCCCGCTTAGCTTCACCATTGACGGCAAGACCTACAAGAATTATCCCGATAATAGGGATATGACACCTGAGGAACTTACCAGACGCCAGAAGGCCGGGTCAATGGCCTCAACAAATGCGGTGAACGTGGGCGATGCCGCAGAAGCCATAGAGCCGTTCCTTAAAGAAGGAAGAGACGTGCTTGCCCTGGCCTTTTCATCCGGGCTTTCCACCACGTATAATTCTTTCAAGGTTGCCTCTGACGGGTTAAGCGAAAGATATCCCGAGAGGAAAATTTATGTCGTAGATACTCTCTGCGCCTCGCTGGGACAGGGACTTTTGGTATACTTAGCCGCGAAGATGCGCAAGGAAGGATATACTATTGATGAAGTCAAGGACTGGGTAGAGCAGAACAAGCTTCACCTTTGCCATTGGTTTACCGTCAACGATCTGTTCTTCCTCAAAAAAGGCGGCAGGGTATCCGCAGCGACAGCCGTTGTCGGCACAATGCTGCAGATAAAGCCGGTTCTCCATGTAGATAACGAGGGCAGGTTGATAAAGGTCTCGACCGCAAGGGGAAGGAAAGGCTCTCTCAAGGCGTTGGAGGATAAAATCGCTGAGCTGGCAGATCCGGATCCAAGAGAGCAGACAGTATTTATCAGTCACTCGGATTCTTACGAAGAGGTCAACGCTATGGCCGAGCGCATCCGCGAGCGGTACGGCGTGCAAACCGTAATGGTGAATACCATAGGTCCCGTGATAGCTGCCCACACGGGTCCCGGCTGCGTGGCACTTTTCTTCCTGGGAAAGCACAGGTAGCGGTGTAGAATTTCACAGATCTTTTAATCCGTTGGCGAAAATTTCACGTTATTACTACTTTTTCTGAAAAATTCTCAAAAACCACTTGATTTTTCCGCGGATAACGGCTATAATCTCTACTGGTGTCCGGGTGTGGCGCAGCTGGTAGCGCGCTTGACTGGGGGTCAAGAGGCCGTGAGTTCAAGTCTCGCCACTCGGACCAGTGTTGCGGTGGGTTTTCGCCCGCCGTTTTTTATTGGGATGGGCGCATTCCTTAACAAATTTGAATATCCCCTGTGAGGCCTCCTCTTTGGGAAGCGCAGCGCAGGGGATTTTTATTGATAGCTTATTTGTCAGATCGCGAAATCTCCGTCTCTGAATATGTCCACTTCCCTGCCGTCCTCTGTGGTTCCCACGATATGCATATCCGGGGTACCGATCATGAAATCTACATGGATAGTGGAGTCGTTGAAGAGATTCTCCGTTCCCTTCGGGCCCGCTCCCAATCCGCGGCCAAGGGCCAGGTGACAGCTGGCATTTTCGTCAATCAGGGTGGTATAGTAAACCAGCCCGCTCATACTAATTGGAGAATGGTACTCGACGAGGGCTGCCTCTCCAAGATACCCGGCGTTCTCATCGGTAGCCACGAGATTTTCAAGCATCTCCTTCCCCTCAGTGGCAAGAACCTCCACCACTTTGCCATTTTCGAACCTAAAGCCGAAGTTTTCGATCTTTTTGCCGCCTAGAACCAGAGGGCGGGAGGCGTATACCACGCCGTTTGTCTCAAACTTATTGGGAGTGGTACAGATCTCCTCGGAGGGAATATTCGCCTGGAAGGGAATAAAGTCTTTCGGTATCGGGCGGTCGCCATGTCCAAAGCGGGACCACGGGGTGAGCCCAACGACGAGGTCAGTACCGTTGGATGCGGTGTAGTGGAGCTTTGTAAGCTTCAGCGCATCCACCTTATTCCCCAGTTCCGCACGGCGGCGGGTTTTCTCCTCCCACTCTGCCACAACGTCGTTATCTTCGGTAATATAGCAAAGCCTTAATACCGTTTCCCAGAGCTCATCCAGGGCCTCTTCCCCGGTTTTATCCAGGATATATTCAGCCCATTGAATACTCGGCACCATGGCAATAAGCCATTGGCAGTGCTTTTCACGGCTGGCCTTTCTCATTATGTTCCTGACGGCGTCAACGTGCGCAAAAATTGCGCTGGATTCCTTCTCGCTGACGTCCTCCATCAATTTGGGGTTGACCCCTTCAAGTCGCACATAGCAGGCTCCTTTATCGAGGTAGGTCTGGTTCATGGCGACCTCCCAGTCCTCCACCCTGCGGACGTCCTCATCAGAGCGATATTTCGCGGCAACCTTCATGTTTGGCAGGTCGAGATAGTGGACGACGACATTTCCCGCGCCCAGTTTGTAACACTCCTCTGCGAAAATGCTGGTAAAATCCCAACCCTCTATGGCCGCCTCTACCAAGACCGTCTGTCCTTTTTGCACGTTTAGCCCGACACGCGCGAGGGTATAGGCATACTTTCTCTTCATCTTCTCAAGGTCCATTTCAGATATCCTCCTTATTTTTTGCGGTTAATTCCGCAATAGTTATTTGTTGATATGACCTTCTCAATTTTTGACAAATAATTTTTCAGGAACAGCCTTTTTTAGCTCCTCTACCTTTTAAGATCCACCACATGCCCTGGGGACGCGGCTTCAGGGCAATATACATTTACCGTGATGTTGTAGGCACTGAGCTCCTCTGAGGCGGCCTTGCTCATCCCGACAACCGCAGCGTTTGCTGCTGAGTAGGCGCAAACTGTCTCCCACTTTGACTCCTCCTAGCTTAGGTAAAATTCATCGAACAACAAAAAAGGCAAACCCGAAAGTTCGCCTTTACGTGGAGCTGCTATCCAGATTCGAACTGGAGACCTCATCCTTACCAAGGATGCGCTCTACCTCCTGAGCCATAGCAGCATGGCGACCCGGAACGGGCTCGAACCGTCGACCTCTAGCGTGACAGGCTAGCGTTCTAACCAACTGAACTACCGGGCCATCCGCCCAAGGCAGACAAACGTCGCCTTAAGCAACGATGCTAATTTTACATTAGATTTCCGATTAAGTCAAGGCTTTTTTGTAAAAAAGTGGACGACTTACAGTGCGGGAATTCAACCGGCATAGTTTTTCAGACTATGACTTCCGTTCCTCCCTGCTCCCTCACTGAAAGGACATGACAGCTCCCGGTGCCGAAAACCTTTTCCATTTCCCCTTTGAAGGACTCAAGCAAATCATCCGGCACAAAGGCCTGAATTGTACCCGCGAATCCGCCTCCATGTACCCTGAAGGCCCCTCTTTTTCCAAGAATTCTCTCTGCAAGGGCAAGCCCGATAGACAGCCCTTGGCTCTCCGGAGCGGATGCGGCAAAGACGTTTTGCAGCCTTTCGAAAGATGACTTGCCGGATTCTCTTATCATCGCGCAAAAAGATGGAAAATCTCCATGCATAAGGGCTTGCGCCTCCTTGACAGCAAGACGGTCATCGCTAAAGAAGTGCATGGCGCGCAACACCGCCCTGTCTCCTGCAACCTTGCGGATTTCCCCAAGCTTATCATAAAACTCGCCCTCATCCACGTCCCGCAAATATTCTTTGCCAAAATATTTTGCGACTTTTTTCATCTCCTTAGGGATTGCCGCGTACTCGTCAGTGAGGTCGGCATGGTTCCCCCCGGTATCCACCACACAGAGAGAGTGCCCGCAGGAGGAGAAGTCGAAATTCACCTTCACTATCTCAGGATTTTCAGGGGTCTTAAAATCTATACTGGTAAAGCCCGCCACAGAGCTTGCCATCTGGTCCAAAAGCCCTGAAGGTTTTCCAAAATAGACATTCTCGGCATATTGTGAAACTACCGCTGATGTAATGGGGTCTATCGCTCCGTCATTGTAGAGGTAGCTGATGACGGTGACTATAAGTATCTCGAATGCCGCCGAGCTTGAAAGTCCGGAGCCCTTCATGACCCTGTTAGTGGTGTAGCAGTCAAACCCACCGATGCGGTACCCCTTTTCTTTAAGCTTAAAACAAATCCCGCGAATGAGAGACGGAGAACCATTCTCTCCCACATGCACTGCAAGATCGTTTAGCATGACCTCATCAGTACGGTCATATTCCCTGCTGCGCAGGCGAATGATGCCGGTATCGGTTTTCTTGGCAAGACCTACTATGTCCAGGTTGACGGCAGCGGTGAGCACATGCCCGTGGTTATGATCCGTGTGGTTTCCCCCAATTTCGGTCCTGCCCGGTGCGCTGAACCATCTGGCGCCGTCCGCAGAGCCGAAGGTTTTTTCAAATCCCTCACGGATAATTTCATAGCGCTCCCTTTGCGGCTCTGCCTCTAATGCATATAACTCTTTAAACCCAGTTTTCATAAGTTCATCTCCTAATCTAATTTACCCCGTTTATCCTGTTTAACAGGTCTTCCTCAGTTATCACCGGTATCCCAAGGGAATACGCTTTTTCAAGTTTGCTTCCGGCATCTTGTCCCGCAACGACAAAACTCGTCTTTTTTGACACAGAAGAGCTGCAATTTCCCCCATTCTCCTCAATAAGCTTTGTCGCTTCATTTCTACTCAAACTGGGCAGCGTCCCGGTAAGGACGAAAGTTAAGCCTGAAAGAGCTGTTCCCTTTGGGTGGTTCAGCGACCCCATATTGACACCCAGATCTTTAAGCTTCGCCGTCAGCTCTTTTACAGAACTTCTGGAAAAGAACTCTGTCACTGAGCTTGCCATTATGCTTCCAAAACCCTCTATCTGGGCAATCTCCTCATCTTTTGCGGAAAATATACCCTCCATCGTCTGATATTTATCAGTCAGCAGTTTTGCCGCCTTTACGCCGATATGGGGAATTCCCAAAGCGAAAATAAGCCTGTACAGGTCATTCCGCTTGGATTTTTCTATGGCGCCTACAAGTTTTTCTGCGCTCCTTTTGCCAAAGTGAGCTAAGCTCTCAAGCCTCTCCGCTGAAAGCGTATACAAATCCGCAGGCGATTTGAGCAGTCCTTCCTCCAGAAGCTGATTTAGCGCCGCAGGCCCCAAACCATCTATATCCATGGCATCGCGAGAGGCAAAATGTATGAGATGCCTCAGCAACTGCGCAGGACATTCAGGATTTGTACAGCGAATAGCCGCCTCGCCGGGAAGTCTTGTCACAGGTTCCCCGCAGGAGGGGCAGTATTCCGGAAAGATATACGGTTTGCTATCCGGGGGAGAACTTATCACACGCACTACCTCTGGGATTATCTCCCCCGCTTTTCTTAAGACCACGCGCGATCCCACGCGGATATCCATATCGCCAATAAAGTCCTGATTATGCAGGGTAGCACGGCTTACCGTTGTCCCGGCAAGGTTAACCGGACTAAAGCGTCCTGTCGGTGTCAGCACGCCTGTGCGGCCCACATTGATCTCGATATCCAAGACCTCGGTCTCCTTCTCCTCTGGAGGATATTTGAACGCCTCTGCCCAGCGTGGAAATTTCGCGGTAGAACCCAGCTCTCTTCTTATTGAAAAATCGTTGACCTTAACAACAGCGCCGTCTATTGGATATCCAAGTTCTCCGCGTCTTCTTCCCAGATTGTCAATAAAATTCAGGATGTCCCTCATACTCCTAGATACCAAGTAATCCTTTGGAACTGTAAATCCCAGCTCTTTAAGCCTGAGCAGAGACTCATCATGCTTAAGAAGGCTCTCCCCCTCTATCTCCTGAACATTGAAGACAAAGATACTCAGATCTCTGGCAGCGGTGACCCGCGGGTCCTTTTGCCTAAGGGAGCCGGCGGCGGCGTTTCTCGGATTCTTAAACGGTTTCTCCTCCAGGACCTCCTGCCTTTCGCAGAGTTTCAAGAAGCTCTCCTCTGACATATATACCTCTCCGCGCACCACCAGATGCGGAACTTCCGCTGAAAGTCTCTTTGGAACCGTGCGTATAGTACGTATATTTTCGGTCACATCCTCACCAACGACTCCGTCACCTCTCGTGGCGCCGCGGACGAACACGCCGTTTTGGTACTCCAGCGCGACAGAAAGTCCGTCAAATTTTGGCTCCACAACATACTCGACATCAGGGAAGCGCTCTCTTAGTTTGCGGTCAAAATCTAGGAGCTCGGCACTGGAGAAGGAATCATGCAGGCTCTCAAGCGGAACCCTATGGGTTACGGGGTCAAAAGTATTATACCTCTCCGCGCCAACTCTCTTAGTTGGAGAATCATCGGTAACAAGGTCCGGATACTCCGTCTCCAACTCTTCAAGCCTGCGGTAGAGCATATCATACTCGTAATCGCTGATCTCCGGAGAATCCTCGGTATAATATTTTCTGTTATGGTAAAGAATCTCCCGCCTAAGGCGCTCTATCTCAACCACAGCCTTATCTCTATCCATAATCCTTTCCTCTGAAAGAAACAAACCGCAAGTCAGAACGAAAACAAACCTTCCGTGATCCTGTTAAGTCTGCGCAACGTCTCGGCTACAGGAAGCCCAACTACGTTCGGGTAATCCCCGTCTATCTTCTTTACCAGATATGCCCCGATCCCCTCTATGCCGTAAGAGCCCGCCCTTCCCCGGGATTCCCCGCGGGAGACGTAATTTCTTATCTCTGTATCTGTCAGCTCGTAGAAGGTTACCTCTGTCGCCATATGAAATATCTCTTCACAAGCTTGCCACAGAATACAGACGCCTGTTATGACCTCATGGGTCCTGCCGGAAAGGGCCTTCAGCATATTGAATGCGTCGTCATCATCCTTGGGCTTGCCGAGGGTTAGCCCTCCAAAAGAGACAACGCTGTCAGCGGCTATCACCGCTGAGTCTTGCCGAAGCGCTGCCACGGCGCGTCCCTTTTTCCTCGCGAGATATTCCACCGTCTCAGCCGCAGAGAGTCCCTCGTCTACTGTTTCATCCACACCAGAAACCATCACCTCAAAGGGAATGCCGGTTTTTTCCAGAAGCATCTTCCTGCTGGGGGACTGGGATGCGAGAACTAATTTTGGTCTGTCACTCCTCATATCCATTAGGGTTCATCTCTTGCCAGCGAAGGGCGTCCTCACACATATCGTCCAGAGTTTTCTCCGCTTTCCAGCCAAGTTCCCGGTACGCCTTTTTACAATCCGCATAACTTTCAGGAATATCTCCCTCTCTTCGGGCGACAATGTCATACGGCACCTGCCGGCCGGCGGCGCGAGAGAAGGCATCTATCACTTCCATTACAGAAAAACCGCGCCCTGTACCGAGGTTATATACTTTCCTGCCGCATGGCTCCCCGCCCTCAAATAGCTTAAGCGCGGCCACATGGCCAGCCGCAAGATCCTCAACATGGATATAGTCCCTAACGCAGGTTCCGTCCGGCGTAGGATAGTCGTTGCCATAAACGTGGAGCTTTTCCCTCTTTCCCACAAGCGTCTGGGTAATATAAGGTGCCAAATTGTTTGGTATGCCTGATGGGTCCTCACCGATAAGACCGCTTGGATGGGACCCCACGGGATTAAAATAGCGGAGAATCACCGCGTTAAAATCGTGGTGAGCTTTCGCATAGTCTGTGAGAATCTGTTCTATCATAATCTTGGTAAACCCGTAAGGATTGGTCGCCGACATGGTGACCGGAGCATCCTCAAAAAACGGGGGTGCGGATTTGTCGCCGTAAACCGTGGCGGATGAGCTGAAAACAATATTCTTTACGCCAAATTTCTCCATCACTTTAAGCAGAGTCAGCGTAGAGCAAAGGTTATTGTCATAATACTCAAGCGGATATACGGCGGACTCTCCCACAGCCTTTAACCCCGCGAAATGAATAACGGCTGCGGGCTTCTCCTTAGAAAAGATCTCCTTAAGTCCTTCCTCATCTCTAAGGTCGCAAAGGTAAAAAGCTGGACGTTTTTTTGAGATCTCCTCTATCCTGTCCAGAACCACCCGTTTGCTGTTGCAAAGGTTATCGGCAATGGCGACCTCATAACCGCCTTCCAGTAGCTTCACAACTGTATGGCTCCCGATATATCCCGTACCGCCAGTGACCAGAACTTTCATAAATACCCCTCTCTCTGATTCTATCTAAACCCAACCACTGTCATTATATCACAAACAATGCGGCATGCAAGATTTTTTATGGCAAA